>NZ_LIQY01000056.1 GCF_001418495.1 Streptomyces pathocidini
CCCGCCGACAGCCCGTCGGCCCTCCGCGCGGGCCGGTCGGGCGAGAGCGCCGAGGAGCGCGGAGTGGCCCTCGCGGCCGAGCGGGCGGCGGCCAGGGGGATCGCGTTCGGGCCGTGCCCGGCAGTGGAAGGGCTGCCGGGGTCCGTACGGTGCGGCACCGTCTCCGTGCCTCTGGACTACGCCCGCCCCGAAGGCCGCTCGATCTCCCTGACCGTCAGCCGCGCCCGCGCCGACGGCACCAAGGCCAAGCCGCAGGGCGCGCTCGTCTTCAACCCCGGCGGGCCCGGCGCCTCCAGCATGGAGTTCCCGCTCTACGCGAACGTGGACATCCCCGGCTGGCGGAAGCTCGCCGAGGCGTACGACTTCATCGGCTACGCCCCCCGCGGAGTCGGCCGCTCCGCCCCGCTCTCCTGCCAGGATCCGGCGGCGTTCGCCAAGGCCACCCCGATCAATTCCCCCGCCCAGCCCGACGAGGCCTACAAGGAGCGCCGCAAGGAGCAGGCCCGGCAGTACGCGCACGGCTGCTCGCGCCGCACCGGCACCGCCCTGCGCCACTACACCTCGCTCAACAACGCCCGCGACCTCGACGTACTCCGGGCCGCACTCGGCGAGAAGCGGCTGAACTTCCTGGGCGCCTCCTACGGCACGTACTTCGGCGCGATCTACGCGGCCCTCTTCCCCGCGCACGTACGCCGCATGGTCCTCGACAGTGCGGTCAACCCCGACCCCCGCCAGATCTGGTACCGCAGCAACCTCGACCAGTCCCTGGCCTTCGAGGGCCGCTGGCAGGACTGGCGCCAGTGGGTCGCCCGACACGACTCCGTCTACCACCTGGGCCGTACGCCGCAGGAGGTGCTGCGCTCGTACGAGAAGGCTCGCGCGCGGATCGAGGAGCGGCCGCTGAACGGCACGATCGGCTCGACCCAGCTCCAGGCCGCGTTCCTCAAGGTCGGCTACTACGACCTGTTCTGGCCGCGCCGGGCCCAGGCGCTGTCGGCTTATCTGCGCGGCAACCCCAGGCCGCTGATCGAGCAGACCGCGCCGGACCCGGGCGCCGCCGAGGCCGAGGAGAACAGCAACGCCGTCTACACGGCGATCGAGTGCAACGACGCCCCCTGGCCCACGGAGTGGAGCACCTGGGACGAGGACAACACCCGGCTCGCCCGGGTCGCCCCGTTCGAGACCTGGGACAACGCCTGGATGAACCTGCCGTGCGCCTACTGGCAGGAGCGGCGCCAGGAGCCGCTGGACATCCGTACGCGCCCGGGCGCGCTGCCGCCGGTACTGATCCTGGCGGCCGAGCGGGACGCCGCGACCCCCTACCGGGGCGCGCTGGAACTGCAGCGCAGGCTGGCGGGGGCGTCGCTGGTCGCCGAGCGGCGGTCGGGCACGCACGGCATCGCGGAAGGCGCGAACGCGTGCGTCAACCGGCACTTCGAGGCGTATCTGCTACGCGGCGAGACCCCGGGCCGGCACACCTCCTGCGGCCCGCACCCCGAGCCGGAGCCGGAGATGGACGAGACAGCGGCGTCCGGCGGAAACCGCAAGGTCCCACTCCCGGCAGCCAACAGACCGTCCTGACGATCAGACCAGGCCCGGGACAACCCCAGACGGGGGATGGGGCACCGCGTGACCCTCACGCCAAACCGGCGACCAACTCCGCAACCGGCTTACGACGCCCCGTGTAGAACGGCACCTCTTCGCGGACGTGGAGGCGCGCCTCGGAAGCGCGCAGGTGGCGCATCAGGTCGACGATGCGGTGCAGCTCGTCGGCCTCGAAGGCCAGCAGCCACTCGTAGTCGCCCAGAGCGAAGGAGGCGACGGTGTTGGCGCGCACGTCGGGGAAGCCGCGGGCCATCTTGCCGTGGTCGGCGAGCATCCGGCGCCGGTCCTCGTCGGGCAGCAGGTACCAGTCGTAGGAGCGTACGAAGGGGTAGACGCACACGTACTCGCGCGCGACCTCGTCGGCCAGGAAGGCCGGGATATGCGCCTTGTTGAACTCGGCGGGGCGGTGCAGCGCCATGTTCGACCAGACCGGCTCCAGCGCACGGCCGAGCTTGGTGCGGCGGAAGAGGTTGTACGCCTCCTGGAGCGCGTCCGCGGTCTCCGAGTGCCACCAGATCATGACGTCCGCGTCGGCCCGGAGCCCGGACACGTCGTAGGTGCCGCGCACGGTGACGTCCTTGGCGGCGAGCTGCTCGAACAGCTCCTCCACCTCGGCGGCGTACCCGGCCCGGTCCTCGGGGAGCACGTCGCGCAGCTTGAACACCGACCAGAGCGTGTAGCGGATGACCTCGTTGAGGTCCTTGGCCTTCTTGCCGGCGTTCGGGGCCTTACCGGTCGCGGGGGTCTCAGGAGCAGTCATGCCCTCATTCTCGCTCGCCCGGCCCGGCGTCTTCCGCCAGGGTCGCCCACAGGCCGTCGGCGGCGGCGTGGGCGCTGGCGACGCAGGCCGGGATGCCGACCCCGTCATACGCGGCGCCGCACACCCGCAGCCCCGGCAGCTCGGCCACCCGCTCGCGAATCCGGGCGACCCGGGCAAGATGCCCCACCGGGTACTGCGGCAGCCCACCGTCCCAGCGGGTGACCCGCGTGGCTACGGGCCGTGCCGCGAGACCGGTGGCCGCGCGCAGCTCGTCCAGCGAGATCCGCACCAGATCCGCGTCCTCACGCTTGAGGTCGGCCTCGTCCCCGAACCGCCCGATCGAGGTCCGCAGCATGAACAGACCCGACTCGTCGCCCCCGAGCCACCCCCACTTGCGGCTGGAGAACGTGGACGCCTTGATGGTCCGCCCATCAACGGGCGGCACAAGAAACCCACTGCCCTCCGGCAGCCCACCGACATCCCCCCGCCGAAAGGCAAGGGTGACAAGCGCCATGGAGGCGTACTCAACAGCAGCCAACTCCCCTGCGGCGGCAGGCGAGTTGGGCCCCAGCAACCGGGCAGCCTCCGACGCGGGCACAGCAAGCACAACCCCATCAGCAAGAAGCACCCGCGAACCGCCACCCACCTCCCGCACAACCACTTCCCACCCGGCCGCCCCGGAGGCACGACGTGCCCGTGTCTGACCGGAGCCTCCGCCCCCGGACGACGACTGGGGCCGCTCGCCCGCAACCGGCGACTCGGACCCTTCGCCCACAGACGACGACTCGGACCGTTCGACCCCGGACGACGACTCGGACCGTTCGACCGCGACCGGCGACTCGGACCCTTCGCCCACAGACGACGACTCGAACCCTTCAACCCCGGACGACGACTCGGACCCTTCGGCCGCGGATGGCGGGGAGGGGGTGTGCCGGGGTGCCCCCGCAGGGCGGCGAACGAACTCCGGCGGAAAGCCAGGTACGAATCCCGCACGTTCGCCGCCCGAGGAGGTACCCCGGCGCGCCCCCGCACCAGAACCGGACGGCGGCTCAACGGACGACGACTCGACGGACGGCGGCCCACCGACCGACGGTGCAACGGACGCCGGCTCACCGGCCACCAGCGAGAGCCGCTGAACCACCGCACCGGTCACGACCTCAACGCCCGCCGCCCGACACGCATCGGCAACGGCAAGCGGCAGCCGCCCCACCCCACCATCGATCCCCATGAAAACAGGCGCACCCGGCCCGTCTGCCCCCACCCGAGACTGAAGCTCCCGCACGCCCTCAACCAACGACCGATGCGTACGCGCGGCCTCGAACAGCTGAGGAACGGCCGCCCGCATCGAGATGCGATAGGCGTCCCCCGCGTACACCCCGCCGAGCAGCGGCTCGACGAGCCGGTCGACCACCTCGCGCCCGAGCCGGGCAGCCACGTACGCCCCCACGGCCACGTCCTCCCCCACCTCCGTCGGCGCCAGTTCCCCCTCGCGCTCGATCCGCGCGAGCCCCTCGGGCGAGATCACCCCGGACGCAGCCAGCGCCGCGAGATCCCCCGGCACGCCCATGACGTGCCCCTTGGGCATCGGCCGCAGCCGCCCCCGCGTCCACAGCGAGGCGCTGGCGGTGGCCGGCGGCTGGAGCCGCGGGGGTTCGCCGTCGGTGCCCGAGGGCAGGGCGCAGGCCTGGACGATGATCTCGCCGCTGCCGTGCGGGGGCAGCAGCACCTGCCATTCCAGAGTGCGGGTGGTGCCGCTGGCCCGGTGGGTGACGGCGTCCGGGGCGGGGACGGCGGTGATGACGGTGCGGGAGTGCCACTCGGGTTCGCCGCCGGGAGCCGGGCGCTCGTAGCCGAAGGCGACGCCGTCGGGCCGGGCTTCGGCGGTGCGTACGGCGTCGGTCTTGTCGTAGGCGCGGTGGTCTGAGCGCAGCTCGAACTGGTCGGCGAAGTCCGAGTCGACGGTCAGGGTGACGCGGGCGGTGGTGGGCACGGGGCGGTTGCTGGTCAGCCGGATCCGCTCGGCCAGGGAGCGGTCGGCGACGGCCTGTTCGCGGAAGACGGTGTAGGCGGGCGGTTCGTGGCCGCGGCCGGGCGGGGTGAGGACGGCGGCGAGCGGCCGGTCGGGCCCGGCCTGCCCGGCGGCGACGAGGAGTTCGGGTGGTGAGCCCTCCAGGGCGAGCTGCCAGCGGCTGACGTGGCGGGCGTCGCGGGAGAACAGCCCGTCGGGGGAGGCGCCGCGCGCACCCGTGATGTCTCCGCAGTCTGTTACGACAGCAAATGTTCCGTCATGAACCAGAAGATGGTGACCTGTCATCGGATCAGCCTGCCCTTCATCGGCCTCCGCGCGGAGCAGGGCGCTCCGTGTGTCCGTATGACGACCATGGGCCGCACTCGGGGGCACCACATCCCGGGGCGCTCGTCCGAGCGACTCCCGGGGGCGGGCGTCCGAGGGGCGAGATCCGACGGCCCGTCACGTGCGTGATTCTCGCCACCCCTGATAGGGCCTGCGCTCAGATGAGCGGCCGGCGCCGGGGTGTACCTCTCCAATTCGTGGCACCCGGTGCCGCGTAAATCCCCTTCAGGTGGCACAGGGAGTCGTCACACTCCGTGAAGAGCGGGAGGTGCCCGACTGGCACTCCGTAGTGATGAGTTCAGTTCTTGAACGAAGTTGGATCGGGGTGCGGTACGGGCTCGTACCTGCGATCTGCTGGCGGACGAGTGGTTACAGCCGTATGACGGCCGAGTGGACGTACTCAGATGCCTTCGATCTGGGTACGCTCCCCGCTGTCAGGGCAGACCGTCCGAGGAGTCGAGATCCCGTGTCGGAAAACAAAGATCCCCACGTATCCCAGCCGGAACCCCGGAAGTTCGTTTACGACTTCACCGAGGGCAACAAGGACCTCAAGGACCTCCTCGGCGGCAAGGGCGCCAACCTCGCCGAGATGACCAACCTCGGGCTGCCCGTCCCCCCGGGCTTCACCGTCACCACCGAGGCCTGCAAGGTCTACCTGGACAGCGGCCACGAGCCGCCCGCGCTGCGCGACGAGGTGAGTGCGCACCTCGACGACCTCCAGGCCAGGATGGGCAAGAAGCTCGGCCAGCCCGACAACCCCCTTCTGGTGTCGGTCCGTTCGGGCGCCAAGTTCTCGATGCCCGGCATGATGGACACCGTCCTCAACATCGGCCTCTCCGACGCGTCCGTCGCCGGGCTCGCCGCCCAGGCAGGGGACGAGCGGTTCGCCTGGGACTCCTACCGGCGCCTGATCCAGATGTTCGGCAAGACCGTGCTCGACGTCGACGGCGACCTCTTCGAGGAGGCCCTGGAGGACGCCAAGCACGCCAAGGGCGCCGCCACCGACGTCGACCTGGGCGCCGAGGACCTGCGGCAGCTGGTCGACACCTTCAAGGGCATCGTCCTGAAGGAGACCGGCCGGGAGTTCCCGCAGGAGCCCCGCGAGCAGATGGACCTGGCCATAAGGGCGGTCTTCGACTCCTGGAACGGCGACCGCGCCAAGCTCTACCGCCGCCAGGAGCGGATCCCGCACGACCTGGGCACCGCCGTCAACATCTGCTCCATGGTCTTCGGCAACCTCGGCCCCGACTCCGGCACCGGCGTCGCCTTCACCCGCGACCCGGCCAGCGGCCGGCAGGGCGTCTACGGCGACTACCTGCAGAACGCGCAGGGCGAGGACGTCGTCGCGGGCATCCGCAACACCGTCCCGCTGGCCGACCTCGAGCGGATCGACCAGGCCTCCTACGACCAGCTGATGCAGATCATGGAGACCCTGGAGACCCACTACAAGGACCTCTGCGACATCGAGTTCACCATCGAGCGCGGCCGGTTGTGGATGCTCCAGACCCGCGTCGGCAAGCGCACCGCGGGCGCGGCCTTCCGGATCGCCACCCAGCTGGTCGACCAGGGGCTCATCGACGACGCGGAGGCGCTGCGCCGGGTCAACGGCGCCCAGCTGGCCCAGCTGATGTTCCCGCGCTTCGACGAGAAGGCGGCCGCCGAGCAGATCGGCCGGGGCATCGCCGCCTCGCCCGGCGCGGCCGTCGGCAAGGCGGTCTTCGACTCGTACACCGCCGTCAAGTGGTCCCGCTCCGGCGAGAACGTCATCCTCATCCGCCGCGAGACCAACCCCGACGACCTCAACGGCATGATCGCCGCGCAGGGCATCCTCACCTCCCGCGGCGGCAAGACCTCGCACGCCGCGGTCGTCGCCCGCGGCATGGGCAAGACCTGCGTCTGCGGCGCCGAGGAGCTCGAAGTCGACACCAAGCGGCGGCGGTTGACCACCCAGGACGGCACGGTCGTGGAGGAGGGCGACGTCGTCTCCATCGACGGCTCCTCCGGCAAGGTCTACCTCGGCGAGGTGCCCGTTGTGCCCTCCCCGGTCGTCGAGTACTTCGAAAACGAGGGCCGTGTGTCCCCCCGGCTGCCGCTGGAGGGGCCCGCAGGTGCCGAGGACTCCGATGACCTGGTCAAGGCCGTGCACCGGATCATGGCGTACGCGGACCGGGTGCGGCGGCTGCGCGTGCGGGCCAACGCCGACAACGCCGAGGACGCCGCGCGCGCCCGGCGGTTCGGCGCCCAGGGCATCGGGCTGTGCCGCACCGAGCACATGTTCCTCGGCGAGCGCCGCCGGCACGTCGAGAAGCTGATCCTCGCCGACACCGACGAGGAGCGCGAGGAGGCCCTGCGGACCCTGCTGCCGCTGCAGAAGCAGGACTTCGTCGAGCTCTTCGAGGCCATGGACGGGCTGCCGGTGACGATCCGGCTGCTCGACCCGCCGCTGCACGAGTTCCTGCCCGACATCACCGACCTGTCGGTGCGGGTCGCCCTCGCCGAGGCCCGCCACGAGCAGCACGAGAACGAGCTGCGGCTGCTCCAGGCCGTACACAAGCTGCATGAGCAGAACCCGATGCTCGGCCTGCGCGGAGTGCGCCTCGGCCTGGTCATCCCCGGGCTGTTCACCATGCAGGTGCGCGCCATCGCCGAGGCCGCCGCCCAGCGGATCGAGGCCGAGGGCGACCCCCGCGGGGAGATCATGATCCCGCTGGTGGGCACCGTGCAGGAGCTGGAGCTCGTACGCGAGGAGGCCGAGCAGGTCATCGCCGAGGTGCGGCAGGCCACCGGGGTGGACCTCCGGCTGGCGCTCGGCACGATGATCGAGCTGCCGAGGGCCGCCCTGACGGCCGGGCAGATCGCGGAGGCGGCCGAGTTCTTCTCCTTCGGCACCAACGACCTCACCCAGACCGTGTGGGGCTTCTCGCGCGACGACGTCGAGGCGAGCTTCTTCACCGCGTACCTGGAGAAGGGCATCTTCGGCGTCTCGCCGTTCGAGACGATCGACAAGGACGGCGTCGGCTCCCTCGTGCGCAACGCCGTCGAGGCCGGCCGCGCCACCCGCCCCGACCTCAAGCTCGGCGTCTGCGGCGAGCACGGCGGCGACCCGGAGTCGGTCCACTTCTTCCACGAGGTGGGGCTGGACTACGTCTCCTGCTCGCCCTTCCGCATTCCCGTCGCGCGGCTGGAAGCGGGCCGGGCGGCGGCCGCCGGGCGAACGGGGGCCTGATCCCGGCCCGTTGAGACCACCGGAGCCGCCGCCGGGTCCCCGACCCTCAACCCGGCGACGGCTCCGGAACCCTGAACCGGGGGCGACACCTTTGTGCGAAGGTGCCGCCCCCGGTTCTCCTGTCTGCCCGGATGGCCATCGGGTGGTGTCGAACGCGCGGAAAGCGGGCGCAGTCGCGCCGGGCCGGGCCGTGTGGGTCAACTCCCCTGAACGGGCTGCAAGTCGGAGACCAGGTGCAGCGCCTCCTGCAGGAGGGTTTCGACGATCTTCGATTCCGGGACGGTGGTGATGACCTCGCCGTGGCGGAAGATCTGGCCCTTGCCGTTGCCGCAGGAGACGCCGAGGTCGGCCTCGCGCGCTTCGCCCGGGCCGTTGACGACGCAGCCCATGACGGCGATGCGCAGCGGGTGCGGAAAGCCGTCGAAGGCCGCCTCGACGCGGGCGGCGAGGGCGTGGATGTCGACCTGGAGGCGTCCGCAGCCGGGGCAGGAGACGATCTCCAGCTTCCGGGAGCGCAGGCCGAGGGAGGCGAGGATGTGGCATCCGGCCTTGACCTGGTCGACAGGTGGGGCGGACAGGGAGACGCGGATGGTGTCGCCGATGCCTTCGGACAGCAGCACCCCGAACGCGACGGCGGACTTGACGGAGCCCTGGAAGGCGGGGCCCGCCTCGGTGATGCCCAGGTGCAGCGGGTAGTCGCAGCGCTCGGCGAGGAGCCGGTTGGCGGCGATCATGGTGGGCGGGTCGTGGTGCTTGACGGCGATCTTGATGTCGGTGAAGCCGTGTTCCTCGAAGAGCGAGCACTCCCACAGGGCGGACTCGACGAGGGCGGCCGGTGTGGCGCCGCCGTGCTTGGCCAGCAGCCGGGCGTCGAGGGAGCCGGCGTTGACGCCGATGCGGAGGGGGACGCCGGCCTCGCCTGCCGCCTTGGCGATCTCGCCGACCCGGTCGTCGAACTTCTTGATGTTGCCCGGGTTGACGCGTACGGCCGCGCAGCCGGCGTCGATCGCGGCGAAGACGTAGCGGGGCTGGAAGTGGATGTCGGCGATGACCGGGATCGGGGATTTGGCGGCGATGGTGGGCAGGGCGGCCGCGTCGTCGGCGGAGGGGACGGCGACGCGGACGATGTCGCAGCCGGCGGCGGTGACTTCGGCGATCTGCTGGAGTGTGGCGTCGATGTCGGCGGTGTTGGTGGTGGTCATGGTCTGCACGCTGATCGGGGCGTTGCCGCCCACCGGGACGTCTCCGACGTGGATCTGACGGGTGCGGCGGCGCTCCGGGGCCCGGACGGGGGCCGTGGGCAGGCCGAGGTCGATCACTGTCATCGTGAACTCCGGTGTTCCGCGGGGATGGTGTGGGAGAAACGCGCGGCGACGCTGCGGGCGATGCCGGATGCGTCCAGCCCGGCCTCGGCGAGCAGCGCGGAGCGTGGGCCGTGGGGGAGGTAGGCGTGGGGCAGGCCGAGGGCGAGGACGGGGGTGGTGACGCCGGCGTCGGCGCACGCGAGGGCGAGGGCGGAGCCGACGCCGCCGGTGCGGATCCCGTCCTCGACGGAGACGGCGAGGCGGTGGCGGGCGGCGATGCCCGGCAGAGCCGGCTTGATGGGCAGCACCCAGCGCGGGTCGGCGACGGTGACGCCCAGGCCTTGCCGCTCGAGCTCCTCGGCGGCGCCGAGCGCGGCGGAGGCTAGCGGGCCGGTGGGCACGAGCAGTACGTCCAGGGGCTGCCCCGGCGAGCGGCGCAGGATGTCGATGCCGTCCACGGTCGCCAGCGCGGGGATGTCGTCGCCGACGGTGGCCTTGGGGAGCCGCAGCGCGGTGGGGCCGCCGGTGAACTCGACCGCTTCGGCGAGGAGTCGGCGGAGCTGGCCCGCGTCGCGGGGCGCGGCGACGCGCATGCCGGGGACGACGGACAGCGCCGCCAGGTCCCACATGCCGTGGTGGGAGGGGCCGTCGGGGCCGGTGATCCCGGCCCGGTCCAGGACGAAGGTGACCGGCAGGCGGTGCAGGCCGACGTCCATGAGCACCTGGTCGAAGGCGCGGTTCAAGAACGTGGCGTAGACCGCGACCACGGGGTGGAGGCCGCCCATGGCGAGCCCGGCGGCGGAGGTGACGGCGTGCTGTTCGGCGATGCCGACGTCGAAGACCCGGTCGGGGTGGGCGACGGCCATCGGGTTCAGCCCAGTGGGGTGGAGCATGGAGGCCGTGACGGCCACCAGCTCATCGTGGTCCTCGGCGAGTTGCCGCAGGGCCTGGCCGAAGACGGAGGTCCACGACGGGGGGCCGCCGGGGGAGGCGGGCCTGCCGGTCGCGGGCTCGACGACACCGACGGCGTGCAGGCAGTCCGCCTCGTCCGCCTCGGCCGGCGGGTAACCCTTGCCCTTGACGGTCTTGACGTGCACCACCACGGGCCGGTGAAGGGCCCGGGCGAGACGCAGGGCCTCTTCCAGGCGGGCGGTGTCGTGCCCGTCTACGGGGCCGAGGTAGGCGAAGCCGAGCGCGGTGAACAGGTTGGGGTCGCCGGGCGGGGAGGCCAGGTGCTCGGCCAGGCCGCCGGTGGTGGGGGCGTAGGAGCGGCCGTTGTCGTTGACGACGACGATGACCGGCCGGTCCTTCGCGGCGCCGATGTTGTTCAGCGCCTCCCACGCCATGCCGCCGGTCAGCGCTCCGTCGCCGATGACGGCGATCACGCGCCGGTCGGACTGCCCGCACAGGCAGAAGGCCTTGGCGAGCCCGTCGGCGTAGGACAGGGCGGTGGAGGCGTGCGAGTTCTCCACCAGGTCGTGGTCGGACTCGGCGCGCGAGGGGTAGCCGGACAGCCCGCCGGCCTGGCGCAGTGTGTCGAACCCCTTGGCCCGGCCGCTGAGGATCTTGTGGACGTAGGCCTGGTGGCCGGTGTCGAAGACGATGGCGTCGCGCGGGGAGTCGAAGACCCGGTGCAGGGCGAGGGTCAGCTCGACGACGCCCAGGTTCGGGCCCAGGTGGCCGCCGGTGCGGGTGATCTTGTCGATGAGGAAGGCGCGTATCTCCGCGGCGAGCAGGGGGAGTCGGTCTGCATCGAGGGCGCGCAGTGCCTCCGGGGCGCCGGCGGCGTCGAGGGTGGTCATGAGGGAGGCCTTACGTGCTGGGGGAGTGCGAAGTGGACGTCCTCGGTCGTGACCGTGCGCTCGGTGACGTCGACCGGGCCGAGGGTGCGCAGGTGGTCGATCACCTCGTCGACCAGGAGGTCAGGGGCCGACGCGCCGGCGGTGAGCCCGACGACCCGGGCGCCCTCCAGCCATGCCGGGTCGATGTCGGCGGCCCCGTCGATCAGGTGCGCGGGCGTGGCGAGGGACCGTGAGAGCTCCACCAGACGCTCGGAGTTGGAGGAGTTGGCCGAGCCGACGACGAGGACGAGGTCGGCGTCGCGCGCGATGCTGCGCAGCGCGTGCTGGCGGTTGGTCGTGGCGTAGCAGATGTCGTCGGACGGTGGGGGTTTGAGGTGGGGGAAGCGCCGCTTCAGCGCCTCGACGATGGTCGCGGTCTCGTCCGCCGACAGCGTGGTCTGCGTCAGGTAGGTGACGTGCTCGGGGTCGTCGAGCTCCAACGCGGATGCTTCGGCCGCGGTTTGGACGAGCACGGTGCGCTCGGGGGCCACGCCCATGGTGCCCTCGACCTCCTCGTGCCCGGCGTGCCCGATGAGCACGACCGTGTCACCGCGCCCGGCGAACCGCCGTGCCTCGCTGTGTACCTTCGTCACGAGCGGGCAGGTGGCGTCGATGACGTCGAGCCCGCGCCGTGCCGCCTCGGCCCGAACGGCGGGGGAGACCCCGTGCGCGGAGAAGACGACGGTCGCGCCGTCGGGCACCTCGTCGAGCTCGTCTACGAAGACGGTCCCGCGCTTGCCCAACTCCCTTACGACGTACGTGTTGTGGACGATCTGCTTGCGCACGTAGACGGGTGCGGCGCTCTGCTCGAGCGCCCGCTCGACGACCTCGATGGCCCGCTCGACCCCGGCGCAGTACGACCGCGGCGCGGCGAGCAGCACGGTCCGTTCCATGGTCGCCGTCTCCTCCCTGTGGCGTTCCTGGGTCTCCAGTACGCCCCGCTAGGGGCGCGCTGTGGAAGCGCCGTTGGAGAGGGAGGCGTTGAAGTTGTTGAACCTATGGCCCGACCTTCTCGGTCATGCAGGCGTCGAAGCCGTCTCCCCTCCGGTGCGGGCGCGGCGGTTCAGATAGTCGCGGGCGAGGGCGAGGCCCTCGTCCACCGCCGTCGACATGGCTCCGACGTGCCACATCCGCCCCGATGGGGAGCGCACCACGGTCCGCAGCTCCGACGGGGTACGCGTGCGCGGGATCAGGTGGACGTCCCGCCGGGCGACGAGCGAGCGGACGAGGCGGACGGCGGGGACGGCCAGCGGATCCTGGAAGTCCACCCAGATCACGGCGAGTTGGCCCTCGCGACGGTAGGTCCGCAGGGTGTGGAAGGCCATGGCCGGTGCCCTCAGGGCGTCGCTGGGCGCGATCCGGCCCTGGTAGCAGCCGACGCACAGGCTCTCCTCGCGGCCCAGGGGGTCGAAGGGGTTCAGCAGGGAGTTGACGACGGGGACGAAGCGCAGGGACAGGGCGGCGTCGAGGCCGCGGCTGTATACCGGGACCCGGGATTCCTCGGTGGGCCGGCCGTCGTCGTCGCGCCGCTCCAGGACACGCATCAGGGAGAGATTGGGCCAGCGCGGGTCGAAGACCTGGAGGACCGCGTGTACGGAGTGGCCGGGCTTGCGGTGGGCGGGCCCGAGCCGGGCTTCCAGGGTGAGGGTGTCCGGGGCGCTGCGGTAGTACTCGGCGGACAGGCCCGCGCGGCCCAGCTCCGACACGGCGGCGCCGAGGGCTTGTTCGAGGCTCGCGGCCAGGGAGGCGGGCCAGCGGGACCCGGTGTCGTTGCTCATGGGTGCATGGCAACGACGGCGTGCTGCGAGCGCAAGGGGGCTCGGGCGGCCGATGTGTTGAACGTGTTGCGGATCGGAGCCGGGACATGCAACACGTTCAACCGGTTCGGAGGGCCTGGCGGTTATGCCAGGCGGCCGGAGTGCCACTTACTGGAGGTGCCCGTCCCGATGAGGAGGCCCTCTTCATGTGGAAGCGCCACGTCACCGCCTACCGCAGGAGCCTCGGGCTCGTTCCCGAAGGCCCGTTCCGGAGCTTCACCGAATGGGTCGTCCGGCAACCCGGCTACGCTGACCGGTGGTTCCAGCTATCGGCCCTATCCGAGCTCGACAGGATGGTCGGTCACCTGGTGGACGGCCTCTTCGACGAGGTCGAACGGGATCGGCTCGCCCCCTACATCAGCCTCATGAACAATCACCAGGTCTTCGAGACGGCCTCCGACGACCTGGCCATCGGCCTGGCGGCACGAACCGACCAGGACCTGTCCCGATCGGCACGGCGCGAGCTTCTCGTCGGTTTCAACAACGCCATGGTGCAGCGCCTCTCGGGCGGCGGCCCGGGTCCCGCGCGGGACGCCGTGCTGGCGTTGCAGCCCCTCGCGCGAAACGTCTCAATCTTTCAGCAGAGCCTATACGGCGGGGAATTCCACGATCTGGTCAGAGGGTTCGTGGCCGCACATCCCGAAGAGTCCGTCGAGGCAGTGGAGTTCGACGTCCTGCCGATCCTTGTCGCCAACATCGAATGCGCTGCCACCCTGGTCGATCACGTGAGCGAACTCGCGTCGGCCGAACTCGTGCGCTCCGGGCTGGTCCGCCGGTATGCCGCGGTGAACCGGCTGCTGACCGAGGAGCTCACCACCGAGGAGCTTCTCGCCACCGGCCTCGACGCCATTCTGGTGATCCCCACGCTGGCCTACTGCGTCGGCGTCGCCGCCGAGACCGTCCGCCCCGTCCGCACCTTCCCCAAGGTGGTCGGAGACGGCCGCCTCGAGCGCGCCCTCGAGAACGCGGCCCTCGCGGTGCGCATCCTCAACGACTGCGGGACACGCCTCGTCGAGCAGCCCTCCGAGCGGGCCGCGCTGCGGGAGCAACTCGCAGCGCTGCAGGAAAAGACCGGTGGCACCGGCACTCTCGCCGACCTGCTGCTCCATGCCCAGGAAGGCCGACGGGATCTGCTGGCCCGGCTCCGCAAGGATCTCGTCCATGGCGAGTTCAACGTCTGCCTCGACGGCCTCAGGGACCTCCCCGCCACCCGGGACGCTCTCTGCCTCTTCGGCGACCGTCTCCATCTGATCGCCGCCCGCTATCAGGCGGCGACCGAGGACCTCGACACGCAACTGACCGAAATCAGCGAGGAGTTCTCCGATACCGCACCCAGCGCCATGATTGCTCGTTTTGTGGATTTCCATCGCGTCATGTACGCCCGGTCCTACGAGGACGGCACCGGGGGTGACTTTGCTGTGCCACTCCTCGGTCCGGGGCGCCAGGAACGCCGCCGGCCGGGCGAGCCCGGCCGCGGGGCCGTCCAGGGGTGACGCCGACGGGAGGCCGCGCTCCGCCCACCGCTCGATCCACCCTGCTCGAGGGAGGGGCCGGTTCGGTTGATTCGGTGCGGCCCGTCGAACTCGGAGGCCTTCATGAGGCCTTCGCCGCCGCGTACCGAGACAGGCTGGCACGCGTACCGGAACAGGCCGGCAGAAAGGGAAAGGGCCGCCCGGGGATTCCCGGGCGGCCTTCGTAACCGCTGCCCTGCGCGCGGCGGCACCCAAAACCGCCGGGAAGCGCCCGCCCGCTGCCCCCACGACAGCCCTGCCGGCGGCTTCCGTCCGCGCTCGAACGCCCCCAGCATTCCGTCCCGAGGCGGCCGCGCGCGACCCGTTTCAACTCTGGCCGAAAGGGCGTGGTCACCGTCCGTGCCGACGTCCATACTCAGGGCCGGGACAGAAGCGGGGGTTACGTGTGGGGGTTTGGTGTTACGCATCCATTTCACCGGGCTCGACCTCGCCCGGATCCGGATAGCCGCTCGTCCGGACGTGCTCTGGGAGACCGTGCTGAGTTTCCACCGGCTGCGCGACAAGACGGAGGCCGCGACCTTCCGGCAATGGCGCGGAGAAACCCGCTCCAGATTGAACAGTGAAATACGGCTGCTGGCCTCGCTGGTACCCGCCCGCGGCTATTTCCCGGACTTCCTCACCCCGCCCGAAGGCGTACTGGGCATCGACCCCGCCGTCGAGGCGCTCCGCGAGACCCCGGTACGGCGGCTGCGGCGCGACCTCGGGCTCCTCAAATCCCAGGCCGCGCCCTGCTGGACGGACTCCCTCGCCGAGGGGTGCGCGGGCGCGCTCGGGCGGCTGGTCACCCTGCTGCGCGGCTACCACCAGGCCGCCATCGCCCCGTACTGGCCGCACATCAGGGCCGGGATCGAGGCCGACCGGGCAGCCCGCGGCCGGGCCCTGCTGGACGGCGGGGCCGACCAGCTCCTGGACTCCCTGCCGAGCATGATCCGGTGGCGGCCGCCCGTGCTGTGCGCGGACTACCCGGTGGACCGGGACCTGTACCTGGGCGGCCGGGGACTGCTGCTCCTGCCGTCGTTCTTCTGCCGCCGCACCCCGGTCACGTACCACGACCGCGACCTGACCCCGGTGCTGGTCTACCCGGCGCGGCAGGCGGACCGGTCCGCGCCCGCCGCCGCGCCCGTGCCCGCGCGGGCCGAGGGGTCCCGCCCGCTCGGCAAGCTGGTCGGGCACACCCGCTCGGCCGTCCTCGACGCCATCGGCCACGGCTGCACGACGGGCGAACTCGCCCGCCGCGTCGGGGTGTCGGCCGCCTCGGCCAGCCAGCACGCGAGCGTGCTGCGCGAGGCCGGGCTCGTGATCACGGTGCGGCACGGCAGCAGGGTGCTGCACACGCTGACACCGCTGGGCGCCGCCCTGTTGAGGGGCGCCGCCGCAGCGGTGCCAACCGCACCGAGAACGCCGCCCGTTACGAGCGGAACGGCCCCGTCACCTCGTAGGTGATGCCGCCGCCGAGGGTGCTGCCGCTGGTGCCGCGCTGGCTGGAGAAGTACAGCCGGCTGCCGTCGGGCGTGAACGCCGGGCCGGTGATCTCCGAGCCGGACTGGCCGTTGATCCGCAGGAACGGCGCGATGACCCCGTCCTGGGTGATCACGCAGATCTCCATGTTGCCGCCGTCCTCCGCGACGAAGATGTCGCGCGCCGAGCCGGAGGTGACGGTCACGTTGTCCACGCCCGTCAGCGGGGCGGTGCCGCTGACCAGGGAGTCGTCGTAGACCAGGTCGATGGTGGCGGCGGCCGCGTCATAGGCCCAGACGCGGTTGTCGCCCTTGGAAGTGAAGTAGCAGATGCCGCTCGAGTAGTGGCAGCCCTCGCCGCCGTTGAACTTCTTGGCGCCCGCGACCTGGGAGCGGGTGGTGGGGGAGCCGTCGATGTCGGGGACCACCGCCCAGGTGACCGGACCGCTGGTCTCCGTCCCGCCGACCATCACCTCCAGCGTGCCGCTGGACAGGTCGCCCCAGGTGGCGGGCGTGAAGCGGTAGAAGCAGCCGTCGGACTCGTCCTCGGTGAGGTAGATCGTCTTCCGCACCGGGTCGCACGCCGCCGCCTCGTGCTTGAAGCGGCCCATCGCGTCCCGCCGCACGGCCGCCTTCGCGCCCCACGGGTCCGTCTCGTAGACATAGCCGCGGCTGACCTCCTCGCAGGACAGCCAGGTGTTCCACGGGGTCGCGCCGCCCGCGCAGTTGGTGTTGGTGCCGGAGAGGATGGAGTACGCGCCGGTAACCGTGCCCGAGGAGTCGAACTTCACCGCGCTCGCCCCGCCGATCAGCGGGATCTCCGAGTTGGACACGTAGATCCAGCCCGAGCCGTCCGCGTAGACCGCGCCGCCGTCGGGCGCGTTGTGCCAGGAGTGCGAAGTGCCGGGGACGGTCTGACCGGACCGGGCGATGACCCGGCTGGTGAAACCGTTCGGCAGCTGGATGCCGTTGGCATCGGCGGCGCCCAGGGCCCCGTACGGTCCGGTGCCGGGCTGGGCGGGGGCCGCGTAGGCGGCGCCCCGCCACAGCGAGCCCCCGAAGGCCGCGGCCGAGGTGCCGATGACTGCTCCGCGCAGGAAGTTACGACGTCTCACGGTTACTCCACCGAGAATCGTGACTGCCCCCTGGCCGGTCGGCCGGGAGGTCGAGCGGGGGAGACCCTACGAGCGCCGAGTTGACACGGCGTCAACAGATCATGAATCAGTGGGGGGCCGGAGGGAGCGTGTGGGTGGGGCGCGGGGTGTTCGGAGTCGCGCCCGGTCGGCGGGGCCCGAGCCGTGGCCGAGGTTCGTCCGGTTCGAGCGGACGCGGCCGAGGAGATCCCGGGTAGCACCGCGGTGACCGCGGGATGGCGGCGACCGCGGCACAAGGGTCCCGTCAAAGTCGGTGCGGAGCGTGTCAGCGGCGCGTCAACGGGGGTGGGGCCCGGCCGAGGCCGGTCCTAACGTGCCCGTATGGGAGGGACTCGTATGGGACGGGACAGGGCGCTTGCCGTACGGGGCGAGGGCGCGGGGCGCGCTCGCGGTGGTGCGGTCGCCCGTGATCGAGAACTGGCGGGGGAGGCGTGGGCGGCCGGCATCTGCGCGGCCCTCCTCCTGGCCGTCCTGGTGTTCTTCGACTTCTCCAACGGGACACTCACTCCGTTCCGGGCCGTGTGCTGGATGGCGATCGCTCTCGGGGTCCTGGCGGTTCTCCTTCCCGTGCGGGTGACGGCGGGCGAGGGGTGGCTGTCGGTACGGGGCCTGGTGCGGGAGCGGGCGGTGCGGACCGATCAGCTGGTGCTGGTGCGGCGGGTCGACGGGATGGCCCCCCGGCTGGTACTGCGGGACGCGTCGGGGAACCGGGTGGAGTTCGACCCGAAGGTGCTCGGGGCGAACCCGCTGATCTGGCATCTGCTCGACACCGGCGTCCGCCGATCCCGCCAGTCCGGGCTCCTGCGGGGCGGAACCGACCCCCTCAGAGCGCTCTCCGAGGAGATCGACGGACGCGGGGCCCGCTCCGTCTTCGACGCCTCGGGGCTGCGCTGAGCCGCGAAGTCGCCTGCCTCCGGCCTCCCGGCTTTCGGACCCATGGCCTCTGGACTCCCGGCCCCCGGCCCCCCCGGACCTCCGGACCGCGCTGATCGCGGCTGACGGCTCCGCCGCGGTCAGCGCGCCAGCGCCTCGTATCCGACGCCCGTCAGCCGCTCCGACGCCTCCCACAGCAGTTCGCCCGCTCTGTCGTCGAGAGTCCACCGCGCCCGGAACGAGGGCACCGGCGCGCCGCGCCAGCCCTGGAGCCGTGGGCCGGTGAACGAGTCGGCGGTCACGCCCGGGGCCGTGGCGGCATACAGCGTGGGAAGGGCACCCGCGTCCGAGGTCTGGGCGAAGACCCGGTTGCCCCACTCCGCGAACCGCTCGGCCGCCCTGCGGCCCTCCATCCTGGCGCCCGCGGTCTGCAGGTTCGTGGACGCGTAACCGGGGTGGGCCGCCGCGGCCACCACGTCGGAGCCCGCCCGCGCCAGCCGTCTCGCCAGCTCGTGGACGAACAGCAGATTCGCCGTCTTGGAGCGGCCGTAGGCGATCCAACGCCGGTAGCGCCGCTCGCTGTTGAGATCGCGCAGGTCGATGTTGGACACCGCGTGCATCACGCTGGACACGCTCACCACCCGCGCCCGGGGCGTGGCCAGCAGCCGCGGCAGCAGCAGCCCGGTCAACGCGAAGTGGCCCAGGTGGTTGATCCCGAACTGCATCTCGAAACCGTCCGCCGTTCTGCGCTCCGGGAGCGCCATCACGCCCGCGTTGTTGATCAGGAGGTCCAGGCGGTCACCGCCCCGGCCCCGCCCGTAACGCTCCGCGAACTCGCGCACCGAGGCCAGGTCCGCCAGGTCCAGCCGCATGAACTGCACATCCGCGTCCGGAACTTCGGCTCTGATGCGCGACTCGGCGTCCTCGGCCCGGGGTTCGCTGCGGCACGCCAGCACCACCCGCGCACCGTTGCGCGCCAGCTCCCGGGCCGCCGCGTAGCCGATGCCGCTGTTGGCACCGGTCACCACCGCCGTGCGTCCGCTCTGATCCGGGATTTCGCTCGCTGTCCAACCCTTCATGTCACTCAGCGTAAGCCGCTGTGTGCGCCGATGCGAGGCCTGTGGATAACCTCCTCCCACCCAGGTCGCGACCCTGCCGCCCCCGCCGCCGTGCGGTGCGCGACCGGGCCTACGCCACCCGCGTCGCGTACGCCGCCACCGCCACCGCCTCGTCGTCCAGGCACTGGCCCGTCCGGAGGTCGAAGCGCTGCTTGAGCAGCGGAGAGGCCACGAACGGCAAGCCCTCGGCCGTACGCCCGAGGAGCCCCCGCGAGAGGACATACGCGCCGGTGAACGGGTCCTGGTTGCCGATCGCGTACGCGATGCCCCCGCGGTCCAGGAACACGGCCACCTGCCGGCCGTCCGGCAGCAGCGCCGCCACCCCGCGCCCCGGAGTCAGCAGGTCCGCGTCGCAGACCCCGAACCAGCGCCGGTCGACCAGCAGTTCGACACGGACGGCAGCCCTGGCGCCGGAACCGGCGGGACGGGCAGGGCCGGTGCCGGTCGGAACGGCGGTACGTCCTAGGGCGGTCGTCATCAGGCCGGATTCCCTTCGAGGGTGCGGACGGGCAGGGCCGGACCGGCCAGGATGTCCAGGTCCGGCTTCATCTGGTCGCGCTCCGGCACGAAGCGGACCGACGGGTCCGGCGCGCCCGGCGCGTTCACGAACGACACGAAGCGCCGCAGCCGATCCGGATCCTCCAGCGTCGCCGCCCACTCGTCGCGGTAGTGGGCCACGTGATCGGCCATCAGCCGCTCCAGCTCCGCGCACAGCCCGAGCGAATCCTCCACCACCACCTCCCGTACGTGGTCGAGCCCGCCCTCGATCCGCTCCAGCCACGCCGAGGTGCGCTCCAGCCGGTCCGCGGTGCGGATGTAGAACATCAGGAACCGGTCGATGAGCCGGACCAGTTCCTCGTCGTCCAGGTCCTGCGCCAGCAGATCCGCGTGGCGTGGGTCCGCGCCGCCGTTCCCGCCGACATACAGATTCCAGCCACTCGACGTGGCGATGACACCGAAGTCCTTGCCGCGCGCCTCCGCGCACTCCCGCGCGCACCCGGACACCGCCGACTTCAGCTTGTGCGGCGAGCGCAGGCCCCGGTAGCGCAGTTCCAGACCGATCGCCATCCGCACCGAGTCCTGCACCCCGTACCGGCACCACGTCCGGCCCACACACGACTTCACCGTGCGCAGCGCCTTCCCGTACGCGTGCCCCGACTCGAAGCCCGCGTCCACCAGCCGCGCCCAGATCAGCGGCAGTTGGTCGACCCTGGCGCCGAACAAGTCGATCCGCTGACCACCGGTGATCTTCGTGTAGAGCCCGAAGTCCCGCGCCACCTCGCCGATCACGATCAGTTTCTCCGGAGTGATCTCGCCGCCCGGGACACGCGGCACGACCGAGTACGAGCCGTTGCGCTGCAAGTTGGCCAGAAAGTGGTCGTTGGTGTCCTGGAGCGAGGCCTGCTCCCCGTCCAGGACATAGCCGCTGGCGCCCAGCGTCGGCGCGAGCGAGGCGATGATCGAGGCGACGGCGGGCTTGCAGACCTCGCAGCCGTCGCCGCCGCGCGCCGCCTCCCGCCCGTGCTCGTCCAGCACGCGCGCGTAGCCGGTCAGCCCGCGCACCCGCACGATCTCGTACAGCTCGGTCCTGGTCTGCGCGAAGCAGCCGCACAGGCCCTTGTCCACACTCACCCCGCTCGCCTCCAGCTCCTCGTTGACGAGCGAGGTGAGCACCTTCACACAACTGCCGCAGCCCGTACCGGCCTTGGTGCACTTCTTCACCGCGGGCACGGTCGCGCAGGAGTGGTCGGTAACGGCGGCGCGGATCGTGCCCTTGGTGACGTTGTGGCAGTTGCAGACCACCGCCTCGTCCGGCAGCGCGGATGGCCCGAGAGCGGCAGGCGCCCCCAAACCGGCGGGCAGCACCAGCTGCTCGGGCGCCACGGGCGGCACCGAACCGGTCAGCGGGCGCAGCATCCCGTACGCCTCGGCGTCCCCCACCAGGACTCCGCCCAGCAGCGCGCCGTCCGGGCCGACCACCAGCTTCTTGTAGACGCCGGAGCGGGAGTCGGAGTAGACGACGTCGAGGCAGCCGGGGGCCGCGCCGTGGGCGTCGCCGAAGGACGCGACGTCGACGCCGAGGAGTTTGAGCTTCGTCGAGGTGTCGGCACCCTGGAAAACGGACGGGGCGCGCCCGGAGTTCCCGGGGGCTCCGGGGTCCGCGGATGCGGCCAGGCGCTCGGCGATCGCGTCCGCAGCCGTCTCCGCCATCTCGTACCCGGGCGCCACCAGTCCGTACACCCGCCCGTCGGCGGCCAGCGCGCACTCGCCGATCGCGTAGACGGCCGGGTCCGTGGTGGCGCAGCGCTCGTCCACGGCGACCCCGCCGCGCTCGCCGACCTCCAGGCCGCAGTCACGGGCCAGTTGGTCGCGGGGGCGCACGCCCGCCGAGAAGACGACCAGGTCGGTCGCCAGCGCCGAACCGTCGGAGAGCTTCATTCCGGTCACCGCGCCGCAGTCTCCGGAGACGACCTCCTGCGTGCCCACACCCGTGTGCACCGTGAGCCCCATGCCCTCGATGGTGCGCAGCAGCGCGGCGCCGCCGCCCTCGTCGACCTGCACGGGCATCAGCCGGGGGGCGAACTCCACGATGTGGGTGTCCAGCCCCAGGCCCTTGAGCGCGCCCGCCGCCTCCAGGCCCAGGAGCCCGCCACCGACCACGGCGCCGGTCGCGGCCCTCGCCTTCGCGTACTCCTCGATCGCGAGCAGGTCCTCGATGGTCCGGTACACGAAGCAGCCCGCCGCGTCCTTGCCCGGCACGGGCGGCACGAACGGGTACGAGCCGGTGGCCAGCACCAGCGTGTCGTACGCGAAGACCAGCCCGGCGCGCGAGGTGACCGTGCGCGCCTCCCGGTCCACGGACTCCGCCGGGTCGCCCAGGTGCAGCTCGATGCCGTGCCGCGCCATGAAGTCCGGCTCGGCGAGCGAGAGTCCCTCGGGCGAGGTGCCCGAGAAGTACGAGGTCAGCCGCACACGGTCGTACGCCGGGCGCGGCTCCTCGCACAGCACCACCACCCGCGCGCGCTCGGTCACGCCCCGGTCGGCGAGCGCCTCCAGGAACCGTTGGCCGACCATTCCGTGGCCCACGAGGACGAGCGTCGGGAACTCCGCTGGATTCGCGGGCGTTGAGCGGATCGGGGGCGTCGGGCCGGGCATCAGGAGCCTCCGTGATGGGTGAGCGGACCGTGCGGGGTGCCGCCGGATTCGTCGTGCGTGAGGAGGTGCAGCAGCGGGGCGGAAGGGAGCGGTTCGTCGTCCTCCCAGGTGCGGGCGAGCGCGCCGACGCCGCCGAGATCGCCGAGGAGGATGCCTCCCACGAGGCGGTTCCCGCGGACGACGACCTTCCGGTAGGCGCCCCGGGTGGCATCGCAGAGGTGCACCACGTCGTCACCGGGGGCCGGTTCGACATCCCCGAAGGCGGCGAGGTCGAGGGGGAGTTGGGGAAACGGGGAGATGGTGAGAGCTGAGGACGCCGCGGGCGCTGCCGGTGTAATGGGGGAGGTGGCGAGGGTGAGACGGGTCAGGGCGCGGGTCCCGGAGTAGCGCGGGAGCGGCGCGGCGCGGCCGGGCTGGGCGGACGGGCCGGTGGGGACGGCGGAGCCCGGGGCGCGCGCGGAGGTTGGGGCGTCGTCCACGGGGATCCGGGCGTCGTGGGTGAAGATCCGGGCCAGGGCGTCCGCCTGCTCCTGGGCGGGGCCCGCCAGGCCGTAGAGGACACCGTCGTGCTCCGCGCAGTCACCGATCGCGTGGACGCGCGGATCGGAGGTGCGCAGCTGGTCGTCCACGACGATGCCCCGCGCGACGCGCAACCCGGCCGCCTGGGCGAGGCCCACGCGGGGACGGACCCCGCAGGCCAGGACGACGATCTCGGCGTCCAGCCGGAAGCCGTCGGCGAGTTCGACGGCCTCGGCCGCGCGCGACGATTCGTACGGGGTGTGGCGGGCCGTGCCCGGCCGGCTGCCGGTCGCGGCTTCGCGCGGCGTGCCGGAGGCCGTTCCGGTGCGCCGGGTCAGCAGGCCGCGGACTCGGCACTCGGTGTGCACCTCCACGCCGAGGGCCTCCACGTGGCGCCGCAGCAACCTCGACGCGCCCGCGTCCAGCTGGCGCTCCATCAGATGCTCGCCCTGGTGCGCGAGGACCGTCTGCGCACCCCGTAGGGCCAGGGCCCGTGCCGCGGAGACGCCCAGCAGCCCGCCGCCGATCACCACGGCCCGTCCCCCCGGCCGTACCGCCTCGGCCAGGGCCAGGCAGTCGGCCATGGTCCGGAACGCGTGGACCCCATACGGGAGTTCACGGCCGCCGGGCTCGAACAGACCGCGCAACGGGGGCAGCACGGGGTTCGAGCCGGTGGCCAGCACCAGCGTGTCGTAGGGCACGGACCGCCCGTCGTCGCACTGCACCCGGCGGGCGGCGCGGTCCAGCCGGACGGCCCGCACCCCGCGGAGCCGCTCGTACGCGAAGGCGGGCGAGGGCGCGGGCGCGGGGAGTTCGATGACCTCGGGCGCGTACCGGCCGGCGAGCACCTCGGCGAGCAGCACCCTGTTGTACGCCGCGTGCGACTCCTCGCCGATCACGGTCACGCCGATGCCGTCGGCGGCGCCCATGGCCTCGGCGCTCATCCGGGCCGCCGCCAGCTGCTGCACCAGCCGGGCAGCGGCCATCCCGCCGCCGACCACCGCGACGCGGTGGCCGGTGCGACGGGGGCGGTCGGGGCGCTTCGCGGTGGCCATGTTCGGAAGCCTGCGCCGCCGCTGTTACCCGGCCGCATCGCCCCTGTTTCCCCCGGGCAACGCTGCCCTCAGCGGGCCGGATGCGGCGCTGTGAGCCGTGTTCTCGCCGGTGGGGCAGGGTTTGCGGGCGGTGGCCGACCGCGCCCGGTCCGCGGTCGCCGGCGATCAGTGGTCGCAGTTCATGCCCATGTACAGCTCCGCGAACGCGGCCCCCGCCTTTCGGGAACCGAGGACGCGGCGCAGGCGCGCCGACGCCCGGCCGGCGCGGAAGGAGTCACCGGACGAGGCGCCGTGCAGCACCTCGGAGAGCCACTGCGAGAACTCCTGGTACTGCCACACCCGGCGCAGGCAGGCCGCCGAATAGCCCGCGAGTCCGGAACCGTCGCCGCGCTCGTAGTGCGCGACGAGCGCGTCGGCGAGCAGCAGCGCGTCGTGCAGGGCGAGGTTCATGCCCTTCGCGGCGATGGGCGCCACGAGATGGGCGGACTCGCCTGCCAGATACAGCCGCCCGTACGCCATCGGCTCGACCACATAGTTGTGCAGATCCAGCACCCGCTTCTCGATCAGCCGCCCCTCGGTGAGCGGCCGTGCGCCGGAGGCCGAGAGGCGGGCGCGGAGCTCGGACCACACGCGTTCACGCGGCCAGTTGTCCGGGCTGTCGCCCGGTGGGCACTCGAGGTAGTAGCGGGTGACCTCCGGGCTGCGGGCCATGTGGGCGGCGAAGCCCCGCGCGTTGATGCCGAACACGACGTGCTCGGAGGACGGCGGCGCCTCGGCGAGCAGCGCGAGCCAGCCGATGCCGTAGTCGTGACGGGCCGTACGGGCCGAGCTGTGCGCCGCCGCCACCGTACGCGTCACCCCGTGGGCGCCGTCGCAGCCCGCGATGAAGTCGCAGGCTATGCGGTGGCGTTGGCCCGTCTCCGGGTCGGTGTAGGAGACGGCGGGGTGGGCGGATTCGGGGCCGTGGAGGGCGACGTCGCGGACGCGGAAGCGGACATCTCCTCCGGGGGCCCCACCCCCCTCCCC
>NZ_LIQY01000560.1 GCF_001418495.1 Streptomyces pathocidini
CCCTTGTTCCGGAGCGTGGCCGCGCTTGGGCCGCACCTGGTGCCGGGGACCGGTCCGGCTATCGCCGGAAGAAGATGCGGGGTGCGTACTCGTCCAGTACGCGGCCGTTCCACTCGTGGCCGCCGTCCACGTTTCCCGAGCGGAGCAGCGGCGGGGTGACGCCGCGCGCCGCGAGCGAGCCCGCCGCGGTCGCCATGACCGCCTGCATCAGCGCGCTCGTCACCACCGTCGACGCGGGTGCGAACGGCGCGTCGATGCCGTCGGCCGTCAACTCCGCGTCCCCGACCGCGATCTTGCTGTCGAGGACGAGGTCGCAGTGGTCCTTGAGGAACGTGCCGGACGTGTGCCGCGAGCGCGTCCCCGTCGCGTAGGCGACCGACGTCACGCCGATCACCTTCAGGCCCAGCGCCCGCGCGTTCATCGCCATCTCGACGGGCAGTTGGTTGCGCCCGGAGAGCGAGATGATCACGAGCAGGTCGCCCGGCCGGGCCGGACTGGTGTCGAGGACGGCCCCGGCGAGCCCGTCCACCCGCTCCAGCGCGCTGCCGAGCGTCGCCGGCTGCACGTCGACCCCGACCACGCCCGGCACGGCGAGCAGGTTCATCAGGGCGAGGCCGCCCGCGCGGTAGACGACGTCCTGGGCGGGGAGCGAGGAGTGGCCCGCGCCGAAGGCGAAGAGCCGTCCGCCGTCGGCGACCGTGTCGGCGATCATCGTCCCGGCCGCGGCGATCCGTTCCGCCTCCTCGTCGCGCACCTTCCGCAGCAGCTCGATGGCGGCGTCGAAGAACTGCCCGGCCAGCTTGCTCCCGCCGTGGTCCCCACCCAGGTCCCCGTCCCGGTCCCCGCCCGCGCTCTCGCCCTCGCTCATCGCCGCTGAGGCCCCTTCCGTCCGGTTCTTTCGTACCCCAATGAACGGGTACGCGCCCCACGGGCGGAGATCACGTTGCGACCGGGAGCGCCGCCTGTCAATACCGCGCGGCCCCGGCCGGGCCCGGTTGTCGGTGGGATGCGTCAGAATTGGGGTCAGGGCCACCCGCACGACTCATCGAGGGGCACGCATGTCCGGACTGATCGACACCACGGAGATGTATCTCCGCACCATCCTGGAGCTCGAGGAGGAAGGTGTGGTCCCCATGCGTGCCCGGATCGCCGAGCGGCTCGACCAGAGCGGGCCGACGGTGAGCCAGACGGTGGCGCGGATGGAGCGGGACGGCCTGGTGACGGTCGCCGGCGACCGTCACCTGGAGCTGACCGAGGAGGGCCGCAGGCTGGCCACGCGCGTGATGCGCAAGCACCGCTTGGCCGAGTGTCTGCTCGTCGACGTCATCGGTCTGGAGTGGGAGCAGGTCCACGCGGAGGCCTGCCGTTGGGAACACGTGATGAGCGAGGCGGTGGAGCGCCGGGTGCTGGAACTGCTGCGCCACCCCACCGAGTCGCCGTACGGGAACCCGATCCCGGGCCTGGAGGAGCTGGGCGAGAAGTCCGAGGTGGACCCGTTCATCGACGCCGGCATGGTGAGCCTGATGGATCTCGACGCGGGGGCCGATGGCAAGACGGCGGTCGTACGGCGCATCGGCGAACCGATCCAGACGGACGCGCAGTTGATGTACACGCTGCGCCGGGCGGGTGTGCAGCCGGGCGCCGTGGTGAGCGTGACCGAGTCGCCGGGTGGCGTCCTGGTCGGCAGCAGCGGCGAGGCGGCCGAACTGGAGGCGGACATCGCCTCCCACGTCTTCGTCGCCAAGCGCTGACGCCGTCGCGGCGGAAGGATTCTCCCGCCGCCGCGCGTGGGGCGGGTGTGCCGCGTGGGGCGGGAAAGTGGCGTGAACCGCTCGACGGTCCCGAACGGTTGACCTCCCCCCCCCGTCTACGCGCCGTCCCCGTCTCCAGCGTCTCCAGCGGCACCGGTG
>NZ_LIQY01000561.1 GCF_001418495.1 Streptomyces pathocidini
CGGGGGGCGCCGTGGCGGTCGCGGTGCGGGACTACGGGGTCGGGCTCAAGCCGGGCGAGGCCACGCGCGTGTTCAACCGCTTCTGGCGGGCGGACCCGGCACGCGCGCGTACCACGGGCGGTACGGGTCTGGGCCTGTCGATCGCCGTCGAGGACGCGCGGCTGCACGGCGGCTGGCTCCAGGCGTGGGGCGAGCCGGGCGGCGGCTCCCAGTTCCGGCTGACCCTGCCGGCCACGGCCGGGGAGAGCCTGCGCGGCTCGCCGATTCCGCTGGAGCCGGAGGACTCGCGGCGCAACCGCGGGCTGGGCGACGCCGGGCTGCCTTACGGGGTCGGGCCGGGGCGGGTGACGGCGGTGTCGGCGCGGCCGTGGATCAAGGCGCAGCCGGGGCCGGCTTCCGAGGCCGTTCCCGCCGAGGATTCAAGAAGCGTGTCCGGCATGGCGGTTGGCGGTGGATCCGGTGGCGGGGAGCCGGACGGCCGGGGAGCCGAGCTGGAGGGCGGGCCGCGTGGGCTCTGACCGGAACGGCCTCCGCCGGTGGAGTTCCTCGCTGGTGAGGAGCTCCGTACTGCTCGGCTGCGGGGGGCTGCTCGCCGCGGGGTGCGCCTCGATGCCCGACAGCGGGGAGGTGCACCGGGTCGACGCTTCGCCGCGGGCCGACGCGGACGCGCAGGTGCGGGTGTTCGGGGTGCCGCCCCGGGAGGGCGAGGGGCCCAACGACATCGTGCGCGGCTTCCTGGAGGCGACCACGAGCGACGAGGCCGACTTCAAGACGGCCCGGCTGTACCTCACCGAGGCCGCGTCCCGGAACTGGCGGCCCTTCTCCAGGACCACCGTCCTGGAGGACGGGCCGAACCCCAGCATGGGCCGGCCCTCCCAGGGCACGGAAGGCGAGTCCGCCGTCGCCGAGTTGACGGGCAAGCAGATCGCCACGGTCGACCGCAAGCAGGCCTACCGGCCGGACCGGCGCTCGTACCGGACGACGGTGCACCTCGCGAAGGTCGGCAAGGAGTGGCGCATCGACGTGCCGCCGGACGGGCTGGTGCTCGGCACATCGGACTTCGAGCGCATCTACCGCTCCGTCAACAAGTACTACTTCGCGGCCGGTGACCGGGACGACCGGGCGTCCGACTCCCCCAAGGAGGTGCTGGTCGCCGACCCGGTCTATCTGCGCCGCCGGATAGACCTGCTCACCTCGACCGTGAAGGCGCTGCTGGAGGGGCCGACCGACTGGCTCGACCGGGTCGTCGA
>NZ_LIQY01000562.1 GCF_001418495.1 Streptomyces pathocidini
CCGCACCGAGCCGGGGAGCGAGGTGCCCGACCCGTACTTCGGCGGCGCCGGGCCCGCGCGGCGGGCGTGCACCGAGTGCGGGGAGTGCATGACCGGGTGCCGGCACGGCGCGAAGAACACCCTCAACGAGAACTACCTCTACCTCGCCGAGAAGGCGGGCGCGGTCGTGCACCCGATGACCACCGCCACCGCCGTCTACGAGGACGGTCTCGGCGGCCACTTCGTCACCACCGTGCCCACGGACTGGCGGCGGTCGGCGAAGCCGAGGACCCTGCGGGCGCGGCAGGTCGTCCTCGCGGCCGGGACGTACGGGACGCAGTCGCTGCTGCACGCCATGCGCGACCAGGGGCTGCTGCCGCACCTCTCCGAGCGGCTCGGGCAGCTCACGCGCACCAACTCCGAGGCGCTGGTCGGCGCGCAGACCGACCGGCGCCGCTACCGGAAGGCCCACGGCGACCGGCCGCTCGACTTCACCCGCGGCGTCGCCATCACCTCCTCCGTCCACCCCAACGAGAACACCCACATCGAACCGGTCCGCTACGGCAAGGGGTCCAACTCGATGGGCGGTCTGTCGATCCTGCAGGTCCCGTACGGGAGCCGGGCCCCGCGCATGCTGGCCTGGGTGCTGCACTGCGTACGGCACCCGTGGCTGACACTGCGGTCGCTGTCGAACCGGCGGTGGTCGGAGCGGACGATCATCGGCCTCGTCATGCAGACGCTCGACAACTCGCTGACGACGTACCGCAAGCCGAAGGGGATCGGGAAGGGGCTGTTGACGGCGCGTCAGGGGCATGGGGCGCCCAACCCCAAGCAGATACCCGAGGCGACGCGGGCGGCCTCGCTGCTCGCGGAGGAGATCAACGGGTTCGCGGGCAGCAACGTCGGGGAGCTGATGGGGACACCGCTCACCGCCCACTTCCTGGGCGGGTGCCCGATCGGGGAGGACGCCGGCCGCGGCGTGGTGGACCCGTACCACCGGCTGTACGGGCACCCGGGGATCTCCGTCGTCGACGGCTCGACCGTCTCCGCGAACCTCGGGGTGAACCCCTCCCTGACGATCACCGCCCAGGCGGAGCGGGCGATGTCCTACTGGCCGAACCAGGGCGATCCCGATCCGCGCCCGGCGTCGGGCGCGCCCTACGTCCGCCTACCGGCCGTGGCCCCGACGGCCCCGGCCGTCCCACCCACAGCCTTCGCGGCCCTACGCGCACCGCTCTTGCCAATCCCCAAACTCCCGCCGAAGGCGGAGTAATTGCCGTTTCCGGTGTGGGCATGCGTTCCGCCCTTAGCGGAACGCATGCCCACAACGAGGGCGAACATGGCATTCGCGCATGGGGAAGGGGCCGCACCCCCCTCCGGTGCGGCCCCTCCCCCCCACTGCCGGGGGCGTCGGTTACGCGGCCTCGATGCCAGCCGCCCGGCGACGGCGGACGACGATGATCGCGCCCGCGCCAACGGCCATGGCGACGCCGCCGATCGTGGCGATCGTCGGCAGCGCCGAGGACGAGCCGGTCGCGGCGAGGTTGCCGGTCACCGGCAGCTTCTCGACCCCGCCCTGCGGCTTGGTGTCGGGACCGGGCTTGTCGCCCGGCTTGCCCTCGTTGTCGCCCGGCTTGGCCTCACCCGGGTCGCCCGGGGTGCTGCCCGGCTTCAGGACCTCGAACTCGTAGAAGGAGCCGGCGCTCTCGGCGATGCACTCCTGGCCCTCGACGGTGTCGAGGTGCGCGCCGGTGCCGAACCCGTAGCTGTCACCGGCCGGCGCGTCCTTGTGGATGTTGACGCGGAGGTCGGCCTTCACGAAGTCCTTGGGCTTCAGGTTGTCCACGCCCCAGAAGTAGCCGCCCGCGAACTGCTGGTCGCCGATGGACTCCCACTGGTTGGAGACCGGGTTGCGGAACTCCAGGTCCACGTACGGGCTGAGCCACTTGGCCTCGTCGACCTCGAAGTTCTCGATCTCGGCCCAGAGCGCGACCTCCTTGAGGTCGGTCTCGGAGTCGTTGGTGACGGTCAGGCTGAACTTCGTCCAGCCGCTGCCCGCCACGATCTTGCCGGGCAGGCCAGAGAGCTCGACGTCGAGCGCCTGCTCCTGGTAGTTCTCGTCGACCTCCTCGCAGTACGGCGGGAACTCGTCCTCGTCCGAGGGCTCGTCGGTGTTCTCGTCGTCGTCCGTGCCCTCGTCCGTGCCGTCCTCGTCGTCACCGGAGGCCGGGTCGTCCTCGCCCGGGGTGTCGCCGGCGGTGTCGTCCTCAGGGGCGGTGTCGTCACCGGGCGCGCTGTCGTCGCCGGGCGTGGAGTCGTCCGCGGTGTCGTCGTCCGCGGCCGGGTCGCCCGAAGTGGCGCCGTCGTCCGAGGTGTTGTCGCCGCCGGTCGTGGTGTCGCCCGAGCCTGTGTCCCCCGTGGTGTTGTCGCCGGTGCTGTCGCCCGTACCGGTACCGGGGTCCGTCGTGTCGCCGCCGGTGGTCTCACCGGTGGTGCCCTGGGTCGTGGAGGTGGTGTCCTCGGGACCTTCCGCGTAGGCGGGCGCCGCGGCGAGAAGCGCGGCCGGGGCTATGACGGCCGTCGCGGCAGCGGTTGCCAGAGCGCGGCGGATCTTCATGGGGCCTCTTCAAGGTTCGAGAGTGCTGCCGGATGCAGCACCACACGGGTGGCCGTCGCGGTGGGGGGTGCGCGGTGTGGCCGTGCGTTCGGATAAGTGACCTGTAAAGGCGGGGGGTGGTTGTGCCCGGAGGGGCGGGAGTTGAACGTGATCTGACTCACAGAGGCGCGTCGGCCTGCGTGTCGACTCGTGCGCCCACGTCATGCCGCCGAAGCGGTTCGGCACAGCGGGCGAAGCGACTCGTGCAGCTGCCGAAACGGCTTGCACAGGAGGTGACTTGCACAGGGGGTGACTTGCACAGGGGGTGAAGCGACCCCGCACTCCGGCCGAAGCGGCTTGTCTTGTGGCGGGCGAAGCGGCTCGTACGGCGGCTGAAGTGACCCGCGCGGCGGCTGAAGTGACCCCGCGCGCACGAGACGGCCTCGGTATCTCGCTCATCGCCAAGTCGTCGGAAACGGCGACCCCCGCACGCACGGGACGGCCGGTCCCGGGCGTCCCCGGGACCGGCCGTCCTCTTCGCTGTGACCGGGCTGCTGTCCCCTGCCGACCGGTCACGCACTGGAGCGCGGTCCCACGACGCGCACCGCGTCACACGCTCCAGTGGTTCCGCCCCGTCGCTGCTGGGCGCCCTGCCGAACTCGGGCGGAGCCACGCGTGGATCTCAAGGCCGCCCCTGGCTGGCACGGACACCGGGACCAACGAAGGCGCCGATACCCGGTCACGGGCCGTACGGGTGACGGACGCAAGAGTTCCGCGACATTCCGTACGCGGTGTTGACAGGCGCGTGGAGCGGTGTTGACGCCACCGCCCGGCACCCTTCCGTATGCCCGCGAGAGGCCCTCACACCCTGCCGCGGCACAGCTCCAGCAGCGTCATCGCCAGCGCCGTGCCGGGCTTGCCGAGCTGGTCCCTGTAGTGGGTGAGGATCTCCATCTCGCGGGAGAGGTTCACCCGGCGCCCGCCGGAGGCGATCCGGGCCTGCTGGATGATGGCCGAGACGGCC
>NZ_LIQY01000563.1 GCF_001418495.1 Streptomyces pathocidini
TCCCCCACCACCGCCCACTCCCAGCCCACCGACCAACCGCGGGCCCGCACCGCCCAGCCGCGGCCCCGGGCCGGGCCATCCGGGGCCCGGGCCCGTGGCTAGTCGGCCGCCAGTAGGACGTGGCGCGGCGGCGTCTGGCCCCGGGCGGTCGCGCGGAGCTCGCACTGCCGGACCACTCCGCCCGGCGTCCCATCGCCATGGCCTGGGCGAACAGCTCCCGCCGCCGCGTCGAGACACAGCTCGGCGGGCCGGTCCGCCGCCCCGGCAGGAGCCCCTCTCGGACACGTCCGAGAAAACCTCCTGCCACGACGGCGGGACGTCGTACGGCGCGGTCCGGCGGTGTCGGGCTTGGCGTGGGCCGGCGCTCGTGAGGCTCGCTCACCGAGGCCGGCAAGCGGGGCTCGTGAGGCGGGCTCACCGAGATCGGCGAGCGGGTCGCAGGCCGTCTGTCAGTGGGGGCGCAGCGGCAGGGCCTGGCCTGCTACGAGGAGCAGGACGTGTTCGCACTCTGCCGCGAACTCCGTGTTCAGGCGGCCCAGTTCGTCGCGGAAGCGGCGGCCGGAGGATGTCGCGGGGTGGACGCCGGAGCCGACCTCGTTGGATACGGCCACCACCGTGCGCCGGGTGGTGCGCACCGCTTCCATCAGGGCCGACGTCCGGGCGCGCACCTCCCGGCGGGCCTCCCCGTCCGCCCACCGCCCGTCGTCCCAGGCCCCTGCCTCGTCCATCGTGTGGGTCAGCCACAGCGCCAGGCAGTCGATGAGCAGCGGCGGCCCGTCGGCCGCCAGCAGCGGCACCAGATCGCAGGTTTCCCGCGTGCGCCAGGATCCCGGTCGCCGCTCTCGGTGGTGTGCGACGCGCTCCGCCCAGTCCGCGTCCCCGTCCCGGGTGCCGCCCGTCGCCACGTACACCACGTCCGGAAAGGACTCCAACCGGCGCTCCGCCTCGACCGACTTGCCCGAGCGGGCCCCGCCCAGCACCAGCGTGCGCCGCGGCAGGTCCGGCACCGCGTGGTACTCGCCGACCAGCAGCGTCTCCCCGTCCGGCACCGCCCGCGCCCCCGCCGCCGCGAGCCTGCGGTGCAGCTCCGCGCCCGGCGGCACACTGTGGTCCAGGTGCACCGCCAGCACGTCCGTCACCGCCGTCACCGCGCCCACCGCCCGCAGCCGGGCCAGCGCGTCGGGCCGCCCGACCACGTCCAGCACCGCCATGTCGTACGGCTCGACCTCCTCGGGCAGGCCCGCGGGTGCGGCTTTCGGCGGCAGGTACAGCAGCCGGGTCCCGTCGGGGCTCGTCACCGCGTACGCCGTCCCCGGCACGTCCACCGCGACCGCCCGCACCCGGTGCCCGCTGATCAGCGTCAGATCGCGGCCGTCCGGCACCCGCCCCGGCGACGGCAGCCCCGCCGGCACCTCGACGGCCGGCCCGTTCTGCGGATGCGACAGCAGCACCTGCCGCACGCCGACCAGCGACTGCCCTGCCCGTGCCGCGGCCAGCGCCGCGCCCGGCGTGAGGTCGAGCAGCAGTGTGCCGTCCACCAGCAGCGCGGTCGCCGCCCGTGCCTCCTCGCCGACGGCGGCCGCGCAGGCGGCGCAGGGGCAGTCGGGGCGGGGCAGCCCGCCGGGGGCTCCGGTGCCGAGCAGAGTCAGTTCCACCCGCAGATCGTCTCGCGCCGTCGCGCCACGAGCGCGCGGGGCCACCCGTACGGCCCGTTAGGCTGCGGGGCAGCATCCACTCGGAGCACCCAAGGTTTCCAGGAGGCGGACATGGCGTGGACGTGGCGGTTCGAGAAGTCGGACGGGACGGAGACGGTGCCCGCGGTGGAGCCCGAGGAGTTCGCCACGCAGGGCGACGCCGAGTCCTGGATCGGCGAGACCTGGAAGGACCTGCTGGACGGCGGCACCGAGCAGGTGACGCTCTTCGAGGACGGCACCAAGACCTACGGGCCGATGAGCCTCCAGGGCGAGGAAGAAGCCGCGGGGTAGTCCGGCTGCCCGGCCGCGGGGGTGTCCGGCCGCCTGGAGGCAAGCCTCAACAGGGGGCAAAGTCTCAACGGGGGGCCAAGCCCTCAACGAGCCCTGAAGTCGGCCGACTTCAGGGCTCAACCCGTACGCCGCACAGGCGCAGCGACTCGGACGTGCCTGAATTTTCTTTCGGTTGACTCAGCCCCGTACGCCGCACAGGTGCAGCAGCGCCGCCACCGCGCGGTACGGGTCGGTGCGCCCGGCCCGCTCCTCGGCGGTCAGTAGCTTCGCCAACTCCTCGGCGCTCGGCGGCTGTTCGTCGTCGGCGGCCTGGTCGGTGAAGACCCGTACGCCGTACCACGCGCGCAGCGGCGTGCCGATCCCGTCGAGCGTCGCCGTGAGCCCGGCCAGCCGGTCGGCCCGCGCCCGCAGGCCGAGCCGGTTGGTGTACGCGGGGGAGTCGAAGGCCGCCAGCGCGGTGTCCCAGTCGCCGGTGAGCCCGGGGCGCATCGCCAGCGCGTCGGCGTTCCGCACGAGCAGGGACAGCAGCCCGCCCGGTGCCAGGACGCGGGCCAGGCCCGCCAGCATCGGGTCGGGCTCGGCTATGTACATCAGCACGCCGTGGCACAGCACCACGTCGAAGCTGCCCGGCAGGAACTGGGCGCCGGTGTCGCGCCCGTCGCCGTGGACGAGCCGCACCCGCTCGCGTATGCCCTCGGGCTCGGTGGCCAGCGCGGCGCGGACGGCCGACAGCATCCGGGGGTCGGACTCCACGCCGGTCACCTTGTGGCCCGCGCGGGCCAGCCGCAGCGCCTGCGTCCCCTGGCCGAGACCGACATCGAGGACCCGCAGCCGCTGCCCGACCGGGAACCGGCCGGCTATCTGCTCCTCCAGCTGGCGGGCGACCAGCTCCTGCCGCACGACGTTGCGGATGCCGCCCAGCCGGCCGAGCCAGGCTGCCGCGCCGCCCTCGAAGTCGGTGGCACCCTCGAAGCCGGTGGCTGCGCTCAGGGCTGCTCTCCGCGCTTGACCTGTGGCTTCGGCAGCCGCAGCCGGCGCATCTGCAGGGTGCGCATCAGGGCGTACGGCACGGCGCCGCGGAGGTTCTCGTTCGGGAAGCGCTCGCGCAGCCGCTTCTTCAGGCGGATGGAGATCCCGACCGAGTCGATCACGATCATGATGATGACGCCCAGCCACAGCAGCAGCGAGATGTTCTTGACCTGGGCCGACGGCAGCATGCTCAAGACGAGGATCAGCACCGCCAGCGGCAGGAAGAACTCGGCGACGCAGAACCGCGAGTCGACGAAGTCCCGCGCGAACCGCCGCACGGGCCCCTTGTCTCTGACCGGCAGGTACCGCTCGTCGCCGCTCGCGAGCGCCTCGCGCTGCTTCGCCAGGTCCGCGCGGCGGGCCTCGCGCTGGCGCTTGGCGGCGTCCTTGCGGTTGACCGGCGTCGACGCCAGGCTGCGGCGCTGCGTCTGGGCCTCGCTGCGCTTGGGGGTGGGGCGGCCCTTCGGGGCCTGCGGGTCGCGGGGCTGCTGCGGGTCCGCGGTCATCTTGGTGACGGCGGACCGCTTCTCGGAGGAGGCACGGCTTCGGAACACAAAGTCCAAGGGTACGGGGTCCCGGTGGCCGGGCCCTAGCCCCGTCGAGAACGATCCGGCAACGGCCCACCTACTCCCTGGGCCGGATACCGGCGGTCACTGATCGTCCTGGAGGAGGAGCCCATCGCGTCCCGAACAGTGCGGTAATGGAGGCGGGACCCGTACTGTTGGGTCTGTAGACGTGCTGGAGTCCGAGCCCGGAGAAGGGGGCGCGCGAGGCCCATGAGCGGTGTCATGAAGCGGATGGGGATGCTCTTCCGCGCGAAGGCCAACAAGGCCCTGGACCGGGCCGAGGACCCGCGCGAGACCCTCGACTACTCGTACCAGAAGCAGCTGGAACTGCTGCAGAAGGTGCGCCGCGGAGTGGCCGACGTGGCCACCTCCCGCAAGCGCCTGGAGCTGCAGCTCGGCCAGCTCCAGGGGCAGTCGGCCAAGCTCGAGGACCAGGGCCGCAAGGCGCTCGCGCTGGGCCGAGAGGACCTCGCCCGCGAGGCACTGTCCCGCAGGGCCGCGCTCCAGCAGCAGGTCAGCGACCTGGAGACGCAGCACCAGACCCTCCAGGGCGAGGAGGAGAAGCTGACGCTCGCGGCCCAGCGGCTCCAGGCCAAGGTCGACGCCTTCCGCACGAAGAAGGAGACCATCAAGGCCACCTACACAGCCGCCCAGGCGCAGACCCGGATCGGCGAGGCCTTCTCCGGCATCTCCGAGGAGATGGGCGACGTCGGCATGGCCATCCAGCGGGCCGAGGACAAGACCGCGCAGCTCCAGGCGCGGGCCGGCGCGATCGACGAGCTGCTGGCCTCGGGCGCGCTCGACGACCAGAGCGGTACGGCCAAGGACGACATCGCCGCCGAGCTGGAGCGCATCTCCGGCGGGTCGGACGTGGAGCTGGAGCTCCAGCGGATGAAGGCCGAACTGGCGGGCGGCAGCGGTGGTTCGCAGCAGGCCATCGAGGGCGGCGCGCAGGGCGAGGCGAAGCAGCAGCCCGAGGGGCACCGGTTCGACAAGCAGTAGTGGACCCTCGCCCGGCGAGGCCGATCTGGAGGTCGACATGATCGTACGGATCATGGGGGAGGGGCAGGTGGAGGTGGCGCAGAGCCACCTCGCCGCGCTGAACAAGCTGGACGACGAGTTGCTGGCGGAGATGGAGAGCGGGGACGGTCCCGGGTTCCGCCGCACGCTCAACGCGCTGCTCGACCAGGTACGCGAGTTCGGTGCGCCGCTCCCCGACGACGCCCTGGAGCCCTCGGATCTCATCCTCCCGTCCCCCGAGGCGACCCTGGAAGAGGTCCGCGAGATGCTCAGCGACGACGGCCTGATCCCGAGTTAGCCCGCGGGCCCGCGCGCCGCGCCCCGGTGGAGGCGCGGCCGCCGGGTCGTCTGCGGGTGTCACCCGGGTTGCGCAAACCCTTACCGTTGCTCCTCGTGACCACCCTCGCCCCCGGCCCGGCTCTCGCCCGCCCCCGCGGCTGGCTGCGTGCCCATCCGCTCGCGCTCGACCTCGCCGTCGCCTCGGTCGTCCTGACGCTGATGATCACGGGCATGATGACCGAGCGCCGCGGCATGCACGGCTCGGTCTACGGGGCGCACTCCCCGGAGCCCCTCAGCGTCGTCCTCGCGGCGCTCGCCGCCGGCGCGCTGGTCGCGCGCCGGCGCGCCCCGCGCACGGTCCTCGCCGTGACCGGCGGGCTCACCCTGGTCGAGATCCTCACGGGACCCGGCGGCCGCGGCACCCCCGTCGCGATGACCGCCGCCATCGCCCTGTTCACCGTCGGCTCCCGCACCTCCCGCTCCACGACCTGGCGGATCGCGCTCCTCACCGCCGTGGGCCTGACGGCGAGCGCGATGCTCTTCGGCCCCGAGCCCTGGTACGGGCAGGAGAACCTCGCGATCTTCGCCTGGACCGGCATGGCCGCCGCCGTGGGCGACGCCGTCCGCTCCCGCCGGGCGTTCGTCGACGCCATCCGCGAGCGCGCCGAGCGGGCCGAGCGGACCCGCGAGGAGGAGGCGCGGCGCCGGGTCGCGGAGGAGCGGATGCGCATCGCCCGCGAGCTGCACGACGTCGTGGCCCACCACATCGCGCTGGTCAACGTCCAGGCCGGGGTCGCCGCCCACGTCATGGACAACCGCCCCGACCAGGCCAAGGAGGCGCTGGCGCACGTACGCGAGGCCAGCAGGTCCGCGCTCAACGAACTGCGCGCCACCGTCGGCCTGCTGCGGCAGTACGGCGACCCGGAGGCGCCCACCGAGCCCGCGCCCGGGCTCGGGCTGCTCGACCAGCTCGTCGACGGATTCGCCCGCGCCGGGCTGCCCGTCGAGGTCGAGATCTCCTCCACGGCCGCCCGCGGCCCCTGGCACTCCCGCCGCCCGGAGGACGCCCCCGCCGTCATCGGAGAGCTGCCCGCCGGCGTCGACCTCACCGCGTACCGCGTGGTCCAGGAGGCGCTCACCAACACCCACAAGCACGCGGGCGAGGAGGCGGGCGCGATCGTGCGGATCGCCAGGGCCTGGGACTTCCTGGAGGTCACGGTGCTGGACGACGGGGTGGCCGGGGAGGGCGCCCCCGTCGTCCAGCAGCGGTCCGCCGAGGCCGCCAGGGGCGGCGAAACGGGCGGTGGCCACGGTCTGTTGGGCATGCGGGAGCGCGCCGCCGCCCTCGGCGGGGAGTGCGAGGCGGGGCCGCGGTACGGGGGCGGGTTCCGCGTCCACGTACGCTTGCCGCTCACCGTGGCGCGGGAGGCCGCGCGGGAGGGGGCGCCGTGACGATCCGGGTGGTGCTGGCCGACGACCAGGCGCTGTTGCGCAGCGCGTTCCGCATTCTGGTGGACTCCGAGCCCGACATGGAGGTCGTGGGGGAGGCCTCGGACGGTGCGGAGGCGGTCCGCCTGGTGCGCGAACGGGGCGCCGAGGTCGTGCTGATGGACATCCGGATGCCCGGCACGGACGGGCTCGCCGCCACCCGCGAGATCAGCGCGGACCCGGCCCTGGACGGCGTACGCGTGGTGATGCTGACGACCTTCGAGGTGGACGAGTACGTGGTGCGCTCGCTGCGCGCGGGCGCCTCCGGCTTCCTGGGCAAGGGCGCCGAGCCCGACGAGATGCTCTCCGCGATCCGCGTCGTCGCCTCCGGCGAGGCGCTGCTGTCCCCGGCCGCGACCAAGGGACTGATCGCCAAGTTCCTGTCGCAACCGGACAGTTCGGACGGCGCTGCCGGGCGCGGCCGGGACATCGAGCGGCTCGGCGCGCTCACCGGGCGCGAGCGCGAGGTCCTGGTGCTGGTCGCGGGCGGCCTCTCCAACGACGAGATCGCCGACCGGCTTGAGGTCAGCCCGCTGACCGTCAAGACCCACGTCAACCGCGCGATGGCCAAACTCGGCGCGCGCGACCGGGCCCAGCTGGTGGTCATCGCGTACGAAACCGGACTCGTCCGCCCGAGGGCCGACTGACGTGGTAGCGGGCCGTACTGCGCCTGCGGTACGCGGCGGTGGCGAGAACCGGCCTCTGGAGCGAGGAAACCACCCCTCGGCATGGCTGATCGTATAAGCGGGCGGTAAGCCCTGCTCCCGATCGGCAACAGAAGAGAGACCTCCTCCCATGTCCTGGCTGTCCAGAATCAGCCTCGTACAAAGGGGTTTGATCGCCCTGATGGCGGTCGTCGCGATCGCCTTCGGCGCCGTCGCGATACCCCAGCTCAAGCAGCAGCTGCTGCCCTCCATCGACCTGCCCATGGTGTCGGTGCTGGCCCCGTACCAGGGCGCGTCCCCCGATGTGGTCGAGAAGCAGGTCGTCGAACCGCTAGAGGACTCCATCCAGTCGGTCGACGGGATCACCGGCATCACCTCCACGGCCAGCGAGGGCTCGGCCGTCCTGATGGCCCAGTTCGACTACGGCAGCGGCTCGGACCAGCTGATCGCCGACGTCCAGCAGGCCGTCAACCGGGTCCGCTCCCAGCTGCCCGACGCCGTCGACCCGCAGGTCGTCGCGGGCTCCACGGACGACATGCCGACCGTCGTGCTCGCCGTCACCTCCGGCAAGGACCAGCAGGCGCTGGCCGGCCAGCTCGACCGCTCGGTCGTCCCGGCGCTGAAGGACATCGACGGCGTCGGCCAGGTCACCGTGGACGGCGTCCGCGACCGCGTCGTCTCGGTCACCCCGGACGACGCCAAGCTCGCCAAGGCCGGCCTGACGGCGGGCGCGCTGGCGCAGGCGCTGGAGGCCAACGGGGCCTCGCTGCCCGCCGGTTCGTTCTCCGAGGACGGCAAGAGCAAGACCGTCCAGGTCGGCGGCGGCTACACCTCGGTGGGCCAGATCGAGGACATCCGGGTGTCCACGGCGGCCGCCGGGCCGGGCCAGGGCGGCGGCGCGGGCGGATCCGGCGGCGCCCCCAAGCCCGTACGCCTCGGCGACCTCGCCACCGTGCAGGAGGAGGACGCCACCGCGACCTCCATCACCCGCACCAACGGCGAGCCCAGCCTCGGCATCGTGGTGACGATGGGTCAGGACGGCAGCGCCGTCGCCATCTCCGACGCCGTCAAGGACAAGCTGCCCACGCTGCGCCAGGACCTCGGCGGCAACGCCGAGATCACCATCGTCAGCGACCAGGGCCCGGCCGTCTCCCAGTCCATCGACAGCCTCACCACCGAGGGCCTCCTCGGCCTGGCCATGGCGGTCGTGGTGATCCTGGTCTTCCTGGTGTCGCTGCGCTCCACGCTGGTGACCGCGGTCTCCATCCCGCTGTCCGTGGTCATCACGCTGATCGTGCTGTGGACCCGCGACCTGTCGCTCAACATGCTGACCCTGGGCGCGCTGACCATCGCCATCGGCCGGGTCGTGGACGACTCGATCGTGGTCCTGGAGAACATCAAGCGCCACCTCTCGTACGGCGAGGAGCGGCAGAAGGCCATCCTCGGCGCGGTCAAGGAGGTCTCGGGGGCGATCACCGCCTCGACGCTGACCACCGTCGCGGTCTTCCTGCCGATCGGCGTCGTCGGCGGCATGGTGGGTGCGCTGTTCGGGCCGTTCTCGCTGACCGTCACGGTCGCGCTGCTGGCCTCGCTGGTCGTCTCGCTGACGATCGTGCCGGTGCTCTCGTACTGGTTCCTGCGCGCCCCCAAGGGCAGCGAGTCTGTCGACCCCGAGGAACTGCGGCGCTCCCAGGAGGAGAAGGAGGCGCGCAGCCCGCTCCAGCGGCTGTACGTGCCCGTGCTGCGGTTCGCCACCCGGCGCCGCTTCACCAGCCTGGTGATCGCGGTCCTGGTGCTCGTCGCCACCTTCGGCATGGCGCCGCTGCTGAAGACCAACTTCTTCGATCCCGGCGCCCAGGACACCCTCTCGATCAAGCAGGAGCTGGCGCCCGGCACCAGCCTCCAGGCCGCCGACGACTCGGCGCGGAAGATCGAGAAGATGCTGGACGGCATCGAGGAGGTCAAGGACTACCAGGTCACCGTCGGCTCCTCCGGCATCATGGCGGCCTTCGGCGGCGGTACGGGCGCCAACCAGGCCTCGTACCAGGTGAAGTTGAAGGACTCCGACGACGCGCAGGCCACCGTCGAGGAGATCCGCGAGGGCCTGGACGGGCTCGGCGAGGGCATCGGCCAGACCACGGTTGCGGCCGGCGACGGCTTCGGCAGCCAGGACCTGAGCGTCGTGGTCAAGGCCGCCGACGCGGACACCCTCGCCAAGGCGGCCGAGGAGGTACGCGGCGAGGTCGCGAAGCTGGACGACGTCACCGACGTGGAGAGCGACCTGTCGGTGAGCGTGCCGCGGATCTCGGTCTCGGCCAACGAGAAGGCCGCCCGCTACGGCTTCAGCCAGGCCACCCTCGGCCAGGCCGTCGCCCAGGCGGTGCGCGGCACGCCCGCGGGCAAGGCGGTCCTCGGCGACGCCGAGCGGGACATCCTGGTGAAGTCGGCCGAACCGGCCGTCACCGAGGCCCAGTTGAGGAACCTGCAGCTGGCCACCCCGGCGGGCGCGGTCAAGCTCTCCGAGATCGCGGACGTCAAGACGGTCCCCGGCCCGGTCCAGATGACCCGGATCGACGGCGCCCGCGCGGCGACGATCACGGCCAAGCCGACCGGTGACAACACCGGCGCGGTGTCCACCCAGCTCCAGTCGAAGATCAACGCGCTCGACCTGCCGAAGGGGGCCACCGCCGAGATCGGCGGCGTCTCCCAGGACCAGGACGAGGCCTTCGCCTCGCTGGGACTGGCCATGCTGGCGGCCATCGCGATCGTCTTCATGCTGCTGGTCGCGACCTTCCGGTCGCTGATCCAGCCGCTGATCCTGCTGGTGTCCATCCCGTTCGCGGCAACCGGCGCGATCGGCCTGCTGGTCGTCACGGGTACGCCGATGGGCGTCCCGGCGCTGATCGGCATGCTGATGCTCATCGGCATCGTGGTCACCAACGCGATCGTGCTGATCGACCTCATCAACCAGTACCGGGCGCAGGGCTACGGCATCGTCGAGGCCGTCGTCGAGGGCGGCCGCCACCGCCTCCGCCCGATCCTGATGACGGCGCTCGCGACGATCTGCGCGCTGCTGCCGATGGCGCTCGCCATCACCGGCGACAGCGGGTTCATCTCGCAGCCGCTGGCGGTCGTGGTGATCGGCGGCCTGATCAGCTCCACCCTCCTCACCCTCCTCCTCGTCCCGACCCTCTACGCGATGGTCGAGCTCCGCAAGGAGCGCCGGGCGAAGAAGAAGGCGGCCAAGCGGGCGGCGAAGGCGTCGCCGGAGCCGTCCGCGGAACCGGACGAGGACACCGACCGCACTCCGGAGCGGGCCGGCGTCTGACCCTCCGACCGCCCCTCTGAAACCGGAGTGCCCCGGCCCGAACGGCCCGGGGCACTCCGGCGTTTCGCCTCGCCTCGCCTCGCCTCGCCTCGCCTCGCCTCGCCTCGCCTCGCCTCGGCGCCGGTCGCCCCCGCACCGGACGTGGAGATCGTCACCTGGTTCGCCGGTGGCGGCCCCACCGCTCATCGGCCGGACGCCACCGACGACCGCCGCCTGCTGCCCTGAGTTCTCGCTGGGTCTTGGTGGGGGCTTGCGGTCGGGGCGGATGCTCGGTTGGGGCGTTACCGACGATCGGCTGGTCGGCTGGCTGCTCTGGGTCGCCGCGTCTTGTGGCGGGTTTGCGGCCGGGGCTGCCGCTCGGCGGGGGCACCACCGACGACCGGCTGGCCGACTACCCGTTCCGGGTCCCCACCCCGACTCGGCGGCGGGCGCTACGGCCGCCGTCAGCCCCGGGGCGGGCATGGCCCGGCCACTCGTCGGGCGGGGCTGCGCCGGGCGAGTGGGGTCGGCGGGGCGGAGCCCCGCCGTAGAACACCTGGGCCCTTGGCCCACACCGCAGGTGTGGGCCAAGGGCCCAGTCGTGCCGTGCGGGCCGCAGGCCTACGGCAGCGCCAGCATCCGCTCCAGCGCCAGCTTCGCGTACTTCTCGGTCTCCGGGTCGACCTGGATGCGGTTGACCGGTTTGCCGTCCGCCAAGGACTCCAGCGCCCAGACCAGGTGCGGCAGATCGATCCGGTTCATGGTCGAGCAGAAGCAGACCGTGCGGTCCAGGAAGACGATCTCCTTGCCCTCGTCGGCGAAACGGTTCGCCAGCCGCCGTACGAGGTTCAGCTCGGTGCCGATCGCCCACTTCGACCCGGCCGGGGCGGCCTCCAGGGTCTTGATGATGAGCTCGGTCGATCCCACGTAATCCGCGGCCGCGACGACCTCGTGCTGGCACTCGGGGTGCACCAGCACGTTCACTCCCGGGATCCGCTCCCGCACGTCCCGCACCGACTCCAGCGAGAAGCGCCCGTGCACCGAGCAGTGCCCGCGCCACAGGATCATCTTCGCCGCGCGCAGCTCCTCGACGCTCACGCCGCCGCCCGGCTTGTGCGGGTTGTAGACGACGCAGTCCGCCAGCGACATCCCCATGTCGCGCACGGCGGTGTTGCGCCCCAGGTGCTGGTCGGGCAGGAACAGCACGCGCTCCCCCTGCTCGAACGCCCAGTCCAGCGCCCGCTTGGCGTTGGAGGAAGTGCAGATCGTGCCCCCGTGCCGGCCTGTGAACGCCTTGATGTCGGCGGAGGAGTTCATGTACGAGACGGGCACCGTGACGTCGGCTATCCCGGCCTCGGACAGCACGTCCCAGCACTCGGCCACCTGCTCGGCCGTCGCCATGTCGGCCATCGAGCAGCCGGCGGCGAGGTCGGGCAGGACGACCTGCTGGGCGTCGCCGGTCAGGATGTCCGCGGACTCGGCCATGAAGTGCACACCGCAGAAGACGATGTACTCCGCCTCGGGCCTGGCGGCCGCGTCCCGCGCCAGCTTGAAGGAGTCACCCGTGACGTCCGCGAACTGGATCACCTCGTCACGCTGGTAGTGGTGACCGAGTACGAAGACCTTGTCCCCGAGCTTCTCCTTGGCCGCCCGGGCGCGCTCCACCAGGTCCGGGTCGGACGGAGAGGGCAGGTCGCCCGGGCACTCGACACCGCGCTCGCTCTTCGGGTCGGCCTCGCGGCCGAGGAGGAGAAGGGCGAGCGGCGTCGGCTGGACATCGAGACTTTGGGCGGTGGTCACTGCACGCACCCTTTCTGTTTCCGCAGACAAGCCTTTTCGTCTGATTGACGTTATCTATCATAACTGCTTCGTGTCACTTTGACGATGGCCATCGCGTCGATGTGACGCATTCCCGGGTGCCCGTACCCCGCGCCATCCACAGGCCGTGCCCCGTTCCGCGGGGGTGTGCGAGCATGAAAGCTGAAGGCGCGGAAAGACCAGGCGTCGGGCCCGGAATGAATTCGCGGCCGCGCTGGTTGCAGCCGACGGCAAGCAGTCCGTACAACCCGGGAGAGAGCAGATGTCCGTTCAGGACGAGAAGACCAGCGTGAGCGACGGCATCATTCTGTCCGACGCCGCCGCGGCCAAGGTCAAGGCGCTGCTGGAGCAGGAAGGCCGCGACGATCTCGCGCTGCGCGTCGCCGTCCAGCCCGGCGGTTGCTCCGGCCTGCGCTACCAGCTCTTCTTCGACGAGCGCTCGCTCGACGGCGACGTCGTGAAGGACTTCGACGGCGTCAAGGTCGTCACGGACCGGATGAGCGCCCCGTATCTGGGCGGTGCCTCCATCGACTTCGTCGACACCATCGAGAAGCAGGGCTTCACGATCGACAACCCCAACGCCACCGGCTCCTGCGCCTGCGGCGACTCGTTCAACTAGGCGCCGCCCCGGGCCTTTCGCGCCCGGCAGCCGCGTACGGAGGCGGCGGACCGGTTCTCCATCCGGTCCGCCGCCTCCGCGCGTTCGGTGAGTCCTGCCTCCGCCTGTTCGGTGAGTCTCGCCTTCGCGCGTTCAGCGCGTCTGCGTGACGGTCTTGTCCGTCGAGGCGTCCACGACCCGGCGGTCGCCCAGCGGCTCGTCCAGCGTCACCTGCGTCTCGAACCGCTTCGCGATCTTGATGCAGACCTGGCCGGGCTTCTTGTCCCTGGCCGTGACCTCGACCGCCACCTCGCGCGAGGTCGAACGCTCCACGGCGGCCGAGTACGTGCTGCACACTCCGCCCCAGAAGGTCAGCGTCAGCGTCCGGCCCTCGACCGCGTACGAGCTGATGTGCACGGGAGTGCCGCCGTGCCGCTCCGGCTCCTCGCTCGGCCGCTGCCCAGGCTCCCGCCCCGGCTGGTGCGGCCGCCGGCCCGGCTCGGCGATGTACTTCGGCTCCACCGCCGGATAGGTCACCGTGAAGGTGTCCCCGCTGCCCCGCTGCCCCACCTCGAACAGCCACGACGGCACCAGCGCCTGCCGCCCGTCCACGAAGTGCACCGCGAGCCCGAACACCGCGTCCCGCACGGTCACTTGGCGCGGCTTGGCGACCGGGCCGCCCGGCGGGCAGGGGAGGGTGTGCGGCCCGTCGGCCCCGGCCCGCTTGCCGCCGCCCCGCTCCTCGTGCGGCATGGCCGACGCGCAGCCGCCGATGCCCACCCGGCCGCTTCCGCCCGCCGACCTGTTGAGCAGCTTCAGCGCCTCCCCGGCCCCGATCACCGGATACTCCGGACCGCGGGTCAGCTCGGTCAAGTGCCCGCTGCCGCCCACCACTTGGCCGTCCGCGCCGATCTGCAGCCCGGTCTGCCAGCCGTACGTCGGCAGCCTGTCGAGCACCGGGCTCGCGTTCACCACCCGTACGCCGCCGAAGGTCCGGCCCGCGTCCAGCTTCGCGCCGCTCAGCCCGATGGCGTCGAGCACGGTCCCGGCGGCCTTCGCCGCCGCCCGCTCGGAGACGGGGCGGCCGCCGCGCGCGTCGCCGTCGCCCCGGACGTACGTCCAGGTGCCAGGCGCCGTGCGGCTCACGTCCAGCGCCTCGCCACCGGCCCGGCCGAACTTCCAGGTGTCCTGGACCAGCCGGGGCTCACCCGCCACCCTCAGAGCCTTCGCCAGCCGCTCGGCCCGGTCGCGGCTCACGCCGTCCTGGGCGCGGTGGACGGGCGCTTCGCCGGGGCCGTCGGGGAGCGGGCCCTCGGCGCGGTAGCGCGCGCCGTTCGGATCCGGCTCGCCGGGCAGAATCCCCGGCCCCTCGCCCTCGGCGGCCCCGCCGTGCTGCCGCCCGTATCCGTCCAGCTCCAGCGGCGGCGGGTCGTCACCGTCCGCGGCGGGGAAGCCGGCCGACCTGCCGCCCCCGGCCCTGGAATCGCTCTCGTCCGAGGCGGTCGAGGCCCAGTACGCGCCGCCGCCCCCGGCCACCAGCACGGCCGCCGCGACACAGGCCGCGACCAGCCCAGGACGCCGACCGCGGCGTACGGGCGCGGGCTCGTGCTGCCGTGCGGCTTGGTCGGCCCCGGGCTCGTACTTCTCGTGCCGGGGCTCCGGTTCGGAGCCGGCCCCCGGGCTCTGCTCGCTGCTCACCGCGTCACTCCTTCGGCTCCGCTCACCTGCGGGACGCGCATTGGACGCCACGACACGGCAGCCGGTTCCGTTGCCACTGCCGCCCGGCGGGATGGGGCTCTCCCGGCAGGATGGGCCTCTTCGGTGCCCTTCGGCCAGCCGACCAGGGCTTCCCGCCGCAGCGGCAAGCCATTCCGCCGGCGACGGCGAGCAACCGCCGCGATGGCGAGCCACCGACGGCGGGCAACCACCAGCGGCGTGCAGCCAGCCGCGGCCCACCGGGACCGCAGGTCTCCGCCGCGGTGGTTGCCCGCCGCGGCTGGCTGCACGCCGCTGGTGGTTGCCCGCCGTCGGTGGCTCGCCATCGCGGCGGTTGCTCGCCGTCGCCG
>NZ_LIQY01000564.1 GCF_001418495.1 Streptomyces pathocidini
GGCCGGCGGCAAGGCCGCGGTCGTGCTGGCGGTCGGACGCGGGGCGCCCCCGGCCGAGGGCGAGCCGTACGGTGCGGAGGCGCTGCGCGCGGGCCGCGGCACCGGCGGCCCGGCGCAGCGCCTCCGCACCGTACGGCTCGCCCTTGGCCGGGGGCTCCCCGAGTCCGACCGCCAGCACGACCGGGGCCTTGAAGCCGGCCGGGGCGGGCAGCTTGGTCACCTCGCCCTCGCCTCCGGAGGCGCCGAGGGTCTCCAGGACGGTCGCCAGCTTCCCGCCGAACGCCTTGTCCACGGCCTCGCCGCCCGACGCGACGACGGGGCCCTTGTCGCCCTTGGCCACACCGATGACGACGGCGTCCGCGCGCAGCGACGCGGCGGTGGAGGTGCTGAGAGTCAGAGCAGTCACGGGTTGGGGTCCTTCTTCCGGTTGCGTTCCTCGGCCAGTCGGTGGGCCGGCCGCCGCGAGCCGCCCGCGGCCGTCGCATATGCCATGTGCGGGCCCGGGCGCTGCCAGCATCGTATGCCGCCGACCGGCTGCGAAGCGCCCGCGCGCCGACCCCCTTGCGCGGAGCCGCCGGGGGCCGGGGACGCGAGGGCTTCGGCCGCTGGCCGAGCGGCGCCGGGGCTTGGGCGTGTGTTCTCGTGCCCTGGGGTGTCGGACGGGCTGGAGTCCGCTGCCCTGCCCCAGCGCGAGCGTGATCGGGGCCGTTTACCCCAGGGCGAGCGCGATCAGAGCTGTCGTTGCCGCTGTTTCGGAGAGGGCGCCGAAGACGTCGCCCGTGACGCCGCCGAGCCGCAACCGGCAGCGGCGGAGCAGGAGTTCGGCGGCGGCGAGCGCCGCGAGTACGGCCAGGGCGTGGTGCGCGGCGGCGTACGCGCCGAGGGGCGAACCCGCGGCGGCGCAGGCCGCGACCGCGAGGGCGCCCACGGCGATCGCGGCCCCGGCCGGCACCGCGCCCGCGACCGTCGCGCCCAGTCCGTCCGGCCGGGCCGCCGGCACCCCGGTCCGGGCCGCGAGGGTGAGCGCCAGCCGTGCCGCGACCCCGGCGACCAGGGCCGCGAGTGCGCCGCGGGCCCAACCCGCCGCGTACAGCTGGGAGATGGCCGCGGTCTGCGCCAGCAGTACGAGCAGCAGGGTGATCACGCCGAACGGGCCGATGTCCGACTGCTTTATGATCCGCAGCGCGTCCGCGGCGGGCCGTCCGCTGCCCAGGCCGTCGGCTGTGTCGGCCAGCCCGTCCAGGTGCAGGCCGCGGGTGAGCGCGGCGGGTACGGCGACCGTGGTGACCGCGGCGAGCAGCGGCCCGCCACCGAGCCCGAGTA
>NZ_LIQY01000565.1 GCF_001418495.1 Streptomyces pathocidini
CGCCCGCGCCCGTACCCGCGTACGCGGAGCACGCCGACGCCTCGTTGCCCGGCCCCCAACTGGGCCAGATCCCGGCCCAGGGCCCGGCATGGGAGGCCCAGCCGCAGCCTGGGGAACCGATTGTGCCGGCGGGCGACGGTGGGGCGCCGACTGGAACGCCGGGGCCGGCGGCCCCAGTTGAGGCGGGCGCCGCACCCGCCATGAATCCTTCCGGCGGGGCCGTATCCTCTGCCGAACCTCTCGCGGCCGACGCCGCGTCCGAGCTTTCCGCGCCCGCCGGAGCAGCGCCCGCGCCCGCCGGAGACGCGGTCCCGGCTCCCGACGGAACCGGTCCTAACGGAACCGGTCCTAACGGAACCGGTCCCGACGGGACATTGCCCGCGCCGGAACAGGCAGTGGTCACCGACTCCCGGACCACGGCAGGGCCTGCGCCTGAGGTTCCCGGGGAAGCTGCCCCCGACGGGCTCTCGGCCGTGCCGCAACTTTCAGCGGCCGGGGTCGCCCAGGCACTCACCGGGCCCGCCTCCGAGGTCCCAAGGGGGGCCGCCCCCAACGGCACACCGGCCACTCCGGCAGCGGCCGGGGACCCGCGGGCCGCCGCCGGAGTCGCCGCCGAGGCCTCCGGGAGTGCGGTGCCGGACGGCACGTCCGCACTGCCCGAACCGGCGGCGGCCGGGAACGGGCAGGGCACTTCGCAGCCCGGCGAAGAAGGACCGACCACGCCCGGAGCCCCGCAGGGCTGGCCCGAGTCGGCATCGCAGCCGACCGAGTCGAACCCGGCCGTACCTGCCGTTGACCCGGTACCTGCCGCTGACCCGGCCGAGTCGGGCCAAGCGGCTCAGCAGCCGTCAAGCGCCGCGCAGACACCCGCAAGTGGGCCTGTCCCGGCGGGTTCGGAAGCTACCGCCGGGGCCGTTGCCCAGGACGGCGCGACCGTTGTCCACCGGGCGGAGGCGGGTCAGGACGCTCAGCCGCCATCGCACGAGGCGGGTCCGGGGGGAGCAGAAGCTGCCTCGGGCGCCGCCGCTCAGGAAGCCGCAACCGCTGTCCAGTTGGCCGAGGCGGGCCAGCAGCAGCCGCCGGACGAGTCCGGCCGGGCCGGATCGGAACCCGCCGCAGGCGGCGTCGCCCAGGAAGCCCAGCAGCAGTCGGGCGAGGCGAGCCCGGCGGGATCGGAAACCGCCCCGGGCGCAGTAGTTCAGGGCGGCGCAACCGTTGGCCACCGGGCGGAGGCGGGCCAAGAAGCCCAGCAGCCGTCGGGCGAGGCGAGCCCGACGGGATCGGAAACTGCCCCGGGCGCAGTAGTTCAGGGCGGCGCAACCGTTGGCCACCGGGCGGAGGCGGGCCAAGCGCCCCAGCAGTCGCAGGACGAGGCGGGCCAGGCCGGACCGGCGGCCGGCATCGCCCAGGAAGGCGCAGTGCCCGTGGGAGCGGCCCAGGGACGGCAGGCCGAGGAAGCGGGCGCCGTCGAGACGGCGCCCGCCGGACAGCCCGCCGGACAGCCCGCCGGACAGCCCGGCGGCAACTACGGCCAACAGGCCCCCGCCGCCGAGCAGCTGGCGCACGAGGGCGGCTCCCCGGTCTCCGCCGCGCAGCCGTCGGCCGAGCAGCCCGACGACATGGCGGCCTGGCCCGAGCCGGAGGAGGACGATGAGTCGGAGGACACAACGGTGAATGCCGAGGCGGTTTCGGCCCGGGCCGGTCAGATCGCGGTCGCCGGCGCCGACCACGACAACGGCGGACGCACCGCCCCGCACCCCGTAGTCCTCGCCGACCAGCTCGTCGCCC
>NZ_LIQY01000566.1 GCF_001418495.1 Streptomyces pathocidini
CCGGCCACACCCACGGCGGCCAGCTGTGCGTCCCCTTCTACGGGGCGCTGGTCACCAACTGCGACCTGGACACCGCGCGCGTGAAGGGCCTCTCCACACACACGGCGGAGGGGCACACCGCGTACCTCCACGTCTCGGCCGGCTGCGGCACCAACCGGTACACCCCGGTCCGCTTCGCGTGCCCGCCGGAGGCGACGCTGCTGACGCTGGTCCCGCCACGCCACTGACGCCCGCCCCCGCCATGCTGCCGACGCTCGCCCTTCCACGCTGCCGGTGCTCGCCCCGCGCGACGCCTGACGGCCTGGCCCGCGGGTGCCGCGGCGGCCTGCCTGCCACAGCGCCCGTTGTCGGAACTGCGGGCTCCCGACAACGGATTTCGTCTGCGGCGAAGGGTCGGCTACAGTAGTCCTCGTTGCTTCGGGGTGTAGCGCAGCTTGGCAGCGCGCTTCGTTCGGGACGAAGAGGTCGTGGGTTCAAATCCCGCCACCCCGACTGAAGAAACACCAGGTCAGGGGCCTGATCCACTAAGTGGATCAGGCCCCTGACGGGTTTCCGGATATCGTTTGGGAGAAATCCGGGAGAAGATCTTGGTCGGGGTCTCCCAGGGGGTGACTGGTGAGGCCATCTGAAGTCCGGCGGCTGAGGGCACTCGGACCTGCGCGTTCGCAAATCCAGCCCCCATAGTCGGCCGGGAACACCATGCCCGCCCACCTCAACCGCCATTAGGATCACGACACATGGCAAGCCATCACTCAGCGCGTCCCCACGACCGCGCCCGAGCACTCGGCCAACGCGTGCGAGCGTTGCGGGAGGACCGAGGATGGTCGCGGGAGCGGCTCGCCAAGGAAGCCGGCATCGCCGTAGGGACACTGACCCGTCTGGAGAGCGAGGGAGCGATCCAGCCACGTTTCTTCACCGTCGGCGCGGTCGCCGAGGCTCTTGAGGTCTCCCTGGATGAGCTCTTCCGGGAGACCAAGGTGACTCCCGGCCTCTGGTCCGCTGGGTACGAGGGACGGGACATCGACTCGTTCGTCGCCTCTCTCCTCGACAGCCGTATCGATGTCGTGGCGGACGTACGGCTCACGCCGATCAGTCGCAAGAAGGGCTTCAGCAAGACCCGCCTCGGGGAGGCACTTGCCGAGGCCGGCATCGAGTACACGCACCTACGTGGCCTGGGCAATCCCAAGGACAACCGGGAACCGTTCTGGGACGGCCGACTCGACGTGGGCCGGGCTCGCTTCCGCGGTGTGCTGCGGTCCGATGAGGCGCAGTCCGACCTCGATCGCCTTGCCGAGCAAGCTCGGCAGTCGCGTGTCGCCGTGCTGTGTTTCGAGAAGGACGAGAGCCGCTGCCACCGGCAGGTCGTCCTAGAGACGGTCCGCGAACGGGCCGTCGTACCCGTAACTCCCCTGGCCTGACTTCACCCTCGCCCCTGCACGCGCTCTTGCCGGTGGCGCATGCCTCTCCTCCAATCGGATACGGGAGAGCTGTGGAGGGGGCAACCATGGGATCGCGGAATCGGCAGCGCGCAACGATCATGATCACGGTCAAGACGTATCCGGAGCTGTCCAACAAGTACCGTGAGACCAGTTGTGTGGCTGGCATACGCCTGGACCAGGACGAGCCACAGCACGTACGGCTCTTCCCGGTGCCCTTCCGACTTCTGAGCGAGGAAGCCCAGTTCTCCAAATACTCGATCATCGAAGTTGACGTCGAGCCGCACCGTCCTGAGCGAGACTCACGCCCGGAGAGTCTCCGGCCCGACCTCGACACTTTGGAGATCGTAGGTGAGGTGCCGTCCGACGGCGGCTGGAAGAAGCGGTACCGGTATGTCGAGCCGCTGGTCGCCCCATCGCTCTGCGCCATCAAGCGCGATCAGGAGAGGCGAGGAACGTCCCTCGGCGTCTTCCGGCCCGCCGAGATCACCCGCTTCCGGCTGGAGCCCGCTGAACCCTGGTCCGTCTCCAAAGCCGCGCTGGCCGACCAACTCGATCTGTTCGAGCAGGAGCTGAACCCGCTGGAGTGGGTGCCCCTCGACCTCCGTTACAGCTTCCGCTGTGCCGACGACGACTGCTCGACCCACGACATGGGCCTGAAGGACTGGGAAGCCGGCCAGTCGTACCGCAAGTTTCTGCGCAAGTACGGCGAGCACGGGGTCCGTGATGCGCTGCACGAGCGCTGGTACAACCGGATGTGTGCCCCGAACCGGGCCGTCCACTTCTTTGTAGGTAACATCGCGGCCCATCCCAAGACGTTCATGCTGCTGGCCGTCTTCTACCCGGAGCGGAAGGTCGTCGAGTACGTGCAGGACAGCCTGTTCGGTGAGTGACACGCTTCTGCCGGATATTCAGGCGGACTTGCTGTGCTGCTGCGCGTCGCTCACTTCCGGTGCTCCCGGCTGCTTCGGAAACTGGGTAACCGTCTTCAACCGGGGCTCCCTGCCGAAGAACGCCCGATACTTCCCAACGGTGCCGATCTCCCTGACGATCTTCTTCGCCCAGGCGGACGTGTAGACATACGCGCTGAACGGGACTGTCAAACGAGTGGT
>NZ_LIQY01000567.1 GCF_001418495.1 Streptomyces pathocidini
AGTCGGTCCGCCTCCGCCTCGGCCTCGCGGCGGATCCGCTCGGCCTCCTCGGACGCGGCCCTGGTGGTCGCGTTGGCGTCCTCGGAGGCCTTGCTGAGCACCTCCTCGGCGTTGCGCGCGGCCTTGGCCAGCTGGGCCGCCGAGTCCTCGGCCGCTCTCGTACGGGCCGAGTCCTGCGCCTCGGAGACCAGCCGCTCGGCCTCGGCGCGGGCGTCGTCCCGCAGCTGCTCGGCCTCGCCGCGGAGGGCCTCCGCCTCCTTGGTGGCCTCGGTCACCATCCGCGCGATCTCGGCCTTGGCCGTACGCGCCCGCTGCTCGTTCTCCGACTCGGCCGTGGACAGCCGCTTCGACGCGTTGGCCGCCGCCTCCTCGCGCAGCCGCTCGGCCTCGGCGCGCGCCGCGCGCAGCGCCTCCTCGGCCTCCTTCATCCGCGTCTCGGCGGCCCGGGTCAGCTCGGTCGCCTCGCGGCGGGCCGTCTCGGACTCGCTCGCGGTGGAGGAGCGCAGCTGCTCGGCGTGGTCGGTGGCCTCCTGGGCCTGCGTGGAGGCCGCGTTGAGCAGCCGTTCGGCATCGGTGCGGGCCCGGCGCAGGATCGCTTCGGCCTCGGTGCGGGCCGTCTCGGACTCCGACACCAGCCGCTCGCGGGCCTGTTCGGCCAGCCGGTGCGCCTCGGCGCGGGCGGCGGACAGGGACTGCTCGGCCTCGGCGCGCGACTCCTCCATGAGCCGGCGGGCCTGCGACTCGGTGCGGGCGCGCAGTTGCTCGGCCCAGGCGACGTTCTCGTTGACGTGGGACTCGACGGTGGCCCGGCGCTCGGCCAGCTCCTGGTCCAAGCGCTGGCGGCGGCCCACGGCCTCGGCGTGCAGCTCGGCCTCCAGCCGGGACTGCCGCTCGGCCTGCTCCTGGAGCAGCCGCTGGGTCTGGGCGCGGGCCTCGCGCAGCTCGCGCTCCGCGTCGGTGCGCATCTGGTCGGCCTGGACCTGGGCGTTGCGGAGCAGCTGTTCGGCCTGGTAGCCGATGTCGGCGCTGTCGTAGGCGGGGCGGGTCGCCAGGGCACGGCGGGCCTCGTGGAGCTTGGCGCGCAAGACCTCGACCTGGTAGCCGAGGTCGTCGGCGTGCTGGACGGCCTTCTCCCGCTCGGTCTTCAGCCGCTCCATCTCGGCCTCGAACTTCGACAGGTGGTCGTCAGCCTCGTAGCGGTCGTAGCCCCGCACTGCGCGGTCCCATCCGTCCCGTGGTCGCGTCGACGGCGGCGCCCGCCCTGCACGTCCAGGCGCCGACCCGGTCTCCGATCTGCACAGTCCTTCTCTGGTGCGTCTCCGGCACGCGGTGTTGTACGTGCCCACCGGAGAATGGTGTCAGATCATCGGCGGGGAATGGGCCACAGCCCCCCAACCCGCACCCCGGCCGAGCGGCCACTCTACCGGCCGGGAGCCCCCGAGGTCAGTGCGCGTTTCGGCGTTCCGCCGCGGCAGTCACCAGTTCCGTCAGCACGCCGTGACAGTCTTTCGGGTGCAGGAACGTGATACGCGAACCCATCGAGCCCCGGCGCGGCTCCTCGTAGAGGACCCGTACGCCCTTGTCCCGTACGGCCGCCGCGTCGCCGTCCACGTCCGCCGTGCCGAAGGCGATGTGGTGCACCCCCTCGCCGTGCCTGGCCAGCCACTTGCCCACGGCGGAGTCCTCGCGGATGGGCTCCAGGAGCTGGATATAGGAGGCGCCGCCGTCCGAGGTCTCGTTGACCTTCAGCATGGCCTCGCGGACGCCCTGCTCCTCGTTGACCTCGGTGTGGAACACCTCGAAGCCGTACGTGGCACGGTAGAACTCGACGGTCCTGTCGAGGTCGAAGCAGGCGATCCCGATGTGGTCGATGCGCGTCAGCATGGCTCCAGTGCACCGTTCGCACGCCCCATTACGCAACGTGCGCGCCGTCACACCCGCTGCCAGGTGACCGGGTCCGTACCGCTCAGTACATTTGAGATAACCCTCGTTAACCTTCCTTCTCCGAAGGGGCCGCACCATGACTGGTACGTCTGGCACCACCTCCGTGATCGTCGCGGGCGCGCGTACGCCCATGGGGCGCCTGCTCGGGTCCCTGCGCTCCTTCTCCGGGGCCGACCTCGGCGGCTTCGCGATCAAGGCCGCGCTGGAGCGGGCGGGCATCTCCGGCGACCAGGTGCAGTACGTGATCATGGGCCAGGTGCTGCAGGCCGGCGCCGGGCAGATCCCGGCCCGCCAGGCCGCCGCCAAGGCCGGCATCCCGATGAACGTGCCCGCCCTTACCGTCAACAAGGTGTGCCTCTCCGGGCTTGACGCCATCGCGCTCGCCGACCAGCTCATCCGCGCGGGCGAGTTCGACGTGGTCGTCGCGGGCGGCCAGGAGTCCATGACCAACGCCCCGCACCTGCTGCCCAAGTCCCGCGAGGGCTACAAGTACGGCGCGGTGCAGATGCTCGACGCCATGGCGCACGACGGGCTGACCGACGCCTTCGAGAACATCGCCATGGGCGAGTCCACCGAGCGGCACAACACCCGGCTCGGCATCGAGCGCCAGGCGCAGGACGAGATCGCGGCCCTCTCCCACCAGCGCGCCGCGGCCGCGCAGAAGAACGGGGTCTTCGAGGCGGAGATCACTCCCGTGGAGATCCCGCAGCGCAAGGGCGACCCGGTGGTCTTCTCGCAGGACGAGGGCATCCGGGGCGAGACCACCGCCGAGTCGCTCGGCAAGCTGCGGCCCGCCTTCGCCAAAGACGGGACCATCACGGCCGGTTCGTCCTCGCAGATCTCCGACGGTGCGGCCGCCGTGGTCGTCATGAGCAAGGCCAGGGCCGAGGAGCTGGGTCTGGAGTGGATCGCCGAGATCGGCGCCCACGGAAACGTCGCAGGACCCGACAACTCCCTCCAGTCGCAGCCCTCGAACGCGATCCAGCACGCCCTGGGCAAGGCCGGGCTCGGCGTCGAGGACCTCGACCTGATCGAGATCAACGAGGCGTTCGC
>NZ_LIQY01000568.1 GCF_001418495.1 Streptomyces pathocidini
GGGTCGTCCGGGTCCTGCTCGGCGATCTGCTGGAACTCGGCTGCGTCACCGTGAGCCGGCCCGTGCCCCCGGCGCAGCTTCCCGACGAGAGAATCCTGAGAGAAGTGATCGATGGACTCCGCGCGCTCTGAAATGGACCCTGCGCGCTCTGAAAGAGCCGGGCGAGCCGACCAGGGTCGGGACGGACCCCGGACCCCTGACGCCTCGCCAGAACTGCCCCTCGCGCTGAAGATCCTCGTGGCGGGCGGCTTCGGCGTGGGCAAGACCACGCTGGTCGGATCGGTCAGCGAGATCCGCCCGCTGCGCACCGAGGAACTGCTCAGCGAGGCCGGCCAGACCGTGGACGACACACAGGGCGTCGACCGCAAGACCACCACCACGGTGGCGATGGACTTCGGCCGCATCACCATCAGGTCGGGCCTGTCGCTCTACCTCTTCGGCACGCCGGGCCAGGACCGCTTCTGGTTCCTGTGGGACGAGCTGGCCACCGGCGCGCTGGGGGCGGTGGTCCTCGCCGACACCCGCAGGCTGGAGGCCTGCTTCCCGGCGGTGGACTACTTCGAGCACCGCACTATCCCGTTCGTCGTCGCCGTCAACTGCTTTGCCGGATCGCGTACTTACGGCGCCCACGAGGTGTCGCGCGCGCTCGATCTCGACCTGGGCACGCCCGTCGTGCTGTGCGACGCGCGCGACCGCGACTCGGGGAAGGAGGTGCTCATCAGGCTGGTCGAGCACGCCGGGCGGATGCACACCGCCCGGCTGCTCGACTCGGTCGGCCCGGGGAACTGACCGGCCGGTGCCGCGCTGGTCCGGCCCCGGCCAGGGGCTTGTTCAGCCCGCTAGGCCCGACATCGCCACGACCCGGTCCACCCGTACGCGGACCAGGAGTTCGCCGGGTCCGGCGTTGCGCTCGCCGAAGGCCTTCGCCTTGTCCGCGCCCACGTAGCGGGCCGCGATGGCGGTCGTCCAGCGGAGCATCTCGTCGAGGTCCTCGCTGAGCTCGGCGCGCCCCTGGAGGACGGCGAACGAGAACGGCGGGCGCTGGTCGTCCACGCAGATCGCCACCCGGTCGTCGTGGGCCATGTTGCGCCCCTTGACGCTGTTCTTGCCGGTGGTGAGCACGAGGTCGCCGCCGTCCAGGACGAACCACACGGGAGCGACGTGCGGCCTGCCATCGGGCCGGACCGTCGACAGCTTGCCGGTGCGCGTCCCCTCGGAGACGAACGCGTGCCATTCCTCATCAGTCATCGTCTGTGCCATGAGCCCATCCTGTTCCATGTGGGCGCATTACGGGCGTTTTAGCCGCACTCGTCGTGCGGGATGTCGGACGGGAATGCGCGGAGGGCGGGTTGCCCGGACGGCCTCAGTGGGACAGGCTGGCACGGCTGTTGAGACGAATTGCCGGACGGGGAGGCTTATCTGATGGCGCCGAGCGAGGGACTCGACTGGTTGCTGGACGACCTGACGCGGCGGGTGGACAACATACGGCACGCACTGGTGCTGTCGAACGACGGACTGGTGACGGCGGCGAGCGAAGGGCTGGAGCGCGAGGACGCCGAGCACCTCGCGGCGGTCTCGTCCGGGCTGCACAGCCTGGCCAGGGGCTCCGGGCAGCACTTCGCGGCGGGCAAGGTGCGGCAGACGATGATCGAGTTCGACGAGGGTGTGCTGTTCGTGACGGCCGCGGGTGACGGCAGCTGCCTGTGCGTGCTCAGCGCGGCGGACGCGGACATCGGGCAGGTCGCGTACGAGATGACGCTGCTGGTCAACCGGGTCGGCGAGCACCTCGCCGTCGCCACCCGGCAGGAGGGTGGGAGCGGCGTCCGCGGTCGGGGCTGAGGGCTCGGCGCGAAGTTATCCACAGGGGGAGCGGAGTGTTGCCTCTCCGGCTAGGCTCGTCACCGAGAGTGATCGAACCGAAGTTGGGGGGAACCGCCATGGCGGTACGAGAGAGGCCGGACGCGGGGCGGGACGCGTCGCGCGACGCGCCGGAGACGCTGCCCTTGAGCAGGGCGGCGCGGGAACTGGATCTGAACCCCCGCGAGTTGGAGCTCGCGGCGCAGTTCGAGGTGGTGCGGACCGTCGCACCGCCCGGCGGCGGACGGCGGCGGGTGCCGGTCGCGGAGGTCGAGCGGCTGCGGAGCGCGAAGGACCACCCCGACGGACTGCGCGAACGGGTGCGGGTGGTCGGGACGACCGAGGGCGCGGAGCTGATGGGCATCACCTCCGAGCGCTTCACCCGGCTCGCACGGGTCGGCCTGCTGACCCCGGCGACGTTCTACGTCAACCGCTACCGGGCCGTGGTCTGGCTCTATCCCGCGGGTGAGGTGCGGAAGTTCGCGGAGGAGCAGCCCGGGCTGCTGAAGGGCGTGCTGCCGTGCAACTACCGCTCGATGCTGGACGCGGGGGACGACTGGCGGCCCCGCGGCTGGCGCGGCCGCCGCATCGGCCAGCTGACCCGGCAGACCGAGGACCTGTGGGAGCGGGCGGCGGTACCGGCGGCGGTTCTGCCGGAGCAGGAGTTGGCGACCTTCGTCGAGGACCCTTACGAGCGCGCGTACTTGCGCCGGCTGCGTCCGTCGCTGGTGTCCGCCCGGGCCGACACGACAACGGTGTGGGATGTGATCGCGCGCCTGGTGACGGCCGACGATCCGGACGAGATGCTCTGGATCCGGCTCAGCCTGCTCTTCGCCCTGGACGAAGCCAGGGCCGAACGGCAGGCACCGATGCCGGGGGACACTCCACTGCCGGAACCGGTCGCGCCGGTACCGGAACGGGTCGCGTCGATTCCGGAACCGGCAGGATCAGCAGGTGAGTTGCGGCAGGCGGTCGAAGCGGGGGACACGCGGCCGGGCGAGGCAGTACCTGATGCCCCGGAGGACGGTTCGTCCCCGCGGAGCGGGCTGCGGGGATGGCTGCGGCGCCGCCGTTCGGGCACGGCCGACGCCCGACCGGCTGGGCGATCGGACGATGGCAGGCCGTCCGCCCGCCAGGACTCAGGGCGCCGGGAGAGCCGCTCCCGCAGGTCGGGGGTCAAAAGCGGGTCCTCTCGGTTGTAGAGGCGCTCGGTGCGCTGGGAGGCGCCGCTTCGGTGTCGCGGGTCTCGACGCGCCGCTCAACCGCCACGGCGGCCAGGGCGAGCACCCCCGCCACCAGCGGGGCGAGGACCGTCAACTGCCAGACGCAGACCGCCGAGGCGAGCACGGCGCCGCCCAGCATTGCCGAGCCCGCCGGATCGTGCCGGGCCCGCCGCAGCGCTGCGCGCAGCAGGGAACCTCGTGCGCCGGGTGCGTCGCCGGGCTGCCGCTCCTCGGCCATGGCGCCGGTCGCGCCCCCGGTGACATCCCCGCTCCACAGCGCGGCGGCCCGCAGCTGTGCGACGACCACCGCGCCGGCGAATATCGCGCACACCGCCGCGAGCAGCCCGAAGCCTGGAAGGTCTCCAGCGACCGCGGCCAGCCTGAGATCGGCGGCGATGAAGGCCAGAGCGGCCAGGCCTGCGGCACCCACCCGCAGGCCGCCGGGCAGGGCGGCCCGAAAGTCGGCGGCGAACCGGCGGGCCGTGCCGCTGGCCGGAGGGCCGTCGGGGACGCAGCGGCGTACCGCGGCGCACCCCGCGGCCATCGCGGCCGGCCAGGTCACCAGCGGCAGCGAACCAACCGTCACGAGCACGCCAACCCACGCCACTTCGGCGAAGAGGGTGAACCGCTCGCCGTATGGGGTCTCCCGACGGCCCGTCTCAGGAAGGGAGCTCATGGCCTCATCCCTTGAGTCCGGAGGTCGCCGCGCCTTCGATGAGCAGGCGCTGGAACGCCACGAAGAAGGCGATCACCGGGATCAGCGAGAGCACCGACATGCCGAGCATCGCGCCGTAGTCCTGGGTGCTCGAGGAGTCCACGAACAGGCGCAGTGCCAGGGGCAGTGGATAGTTCTCCGGCGACTGCAGATAGATCAGCGGGGCGAAGAAGTCGTTCCACGACCAGATGAAGGTGAAGATAGCCGTGGTGATGAGGGCGGGCCGCAGCAGCGGCAGCACGATATAGCCGAAGATCTTGAAGTGCCCGCAGCCGTCGATCAGCGCGGCCTCGTCGAGGCTGCGCGGCAGGTTCCGGATGAACTGCACCATCAGGAACACGAAGAACGCGTCCGTGGCCAGGAACTTACCGAGGAGCAGGGGGACGTAGGTGTCGACGAGCCCGGCCTTCTGGAACATCGTGTACTGCGGGATCAGCAGCAGATGGTGCGGCAGCAGGATGGTGCCGATCATCGCCGCGAACATCGGGCCGCGCCCCCGGAAGCGCAGCCGGGCGAAGGCGTAGGCGGCCAGTGAGCAGGACAGCACGTTGCCGATCACCGAACCCACGGAGATGACCATGGAGTTGGCGAAGAAGCGCCAGGTCGGCACGTCCGCGATGCCGTCCAGGGCGGTGGCGTAGCCGCTCCAGGTGGCCTCCGTCGGGAGCAGGTTGAAGCTGGAGAGGATCTCGTCCGCCGGTTTGACGGAGGACGTCAGGACCCACACCACCGGGTAGAGGAGGGCGATCAGTACGGCCACCGCGGCCGTGTGCCAGGCCAGGGCGCGGCGTCGGCCCCGGGTCAGGAGGGCGCCCTGCGCTGTCGTCGCCATCACTTCTCATCTCCCGCGTAGTGGACCCAGCGGCCCGAGGTCCTGAACAGCAGCGCCGTCACCCCGCCCACCACCAGTACGAGAACCCAGGCCAGGGCGGCGGCGTAGCCCATGCGGAAGTCGCTGAAGCCGAGTTCGTACAGGTACATGGAGTAGACGTAGGTGGAGTCGGCCGGGCCGCCCGTGCCATTGGAGATCACGAACGCCGAGTTGAACACCTGGAAGGAGTGCACCATCTCCAGCACGAGATTGAAGAAGATCACCGGCGAGAGCATGGGCACCGTCACGGAGACGAAACGCTGCCAGGGGCCCGCGCCGTCCATCTGAGCGGACTCGTACAGCTCTCGGGGGATCTGCTGGAGCGCGGCCAGGAAGATCACCATGGGGGCGCCGAACTGCCAGACGTTCAGGGCCACGACGGCCATCAGGGACCAACTGGGGTTCGACACCCAGCCGCCGGTGTCGATCCCGACGAGCCCCAAGGCCCGGTCGACGACGCTGCCGGTGGAGAACAACAGCCGCCACACGATCGCCGCCCCGACGCTCGCGCCGATCAGGGACGGGAGGTAGAAGGCGGCGCGGTAGAAGGTCCTGCCCTTGCGCCGGGTGTGCAGCAGCAGCGCCACGCCCAGGGCGGCGGCCAGTTTCAGCGGCGTGGCCACCACGACGTACTTGAGTGTCACCAGCACCGACACCCGCATTTGCGGGTCGTCGAAGAGGAGGTGGGTGTAGTTGTCCAGGCCGACCCAGCGAGGGCTGTCGAACAGGTTGTAGTCCGTGAACGACATGTACAGCGAGAACAGCATCGCGGCGAACGTGAGGACGCCCGCGCCCAGCATCCACGGGATCAGAAAGACATAGGCGCTGCGGTCATGGGAGCGGCGCCGACGGCGCGGCGGGGCCTCCGGCGAAGCGGCGCCACCCCGCCGGGGGGCGGGTATGACCGTGTCGGTCGACGTACCGGCCATGGTGGGGGTCTCCTTACGGGCTGGTGGCCGTATGCGATCCGTCACGCGAGCACCACGGACACCTGGTCGAAGAACTGGTCGACGGCGTCGTCGATCGAGACACGGCCGTAGTTGAACCGTTCCAGCAGCCGCTGCTGGTAGAGGTACAGCGGAGCACAGCCGTCCCCGGGCGGGTTCGGGGTGGGGATCTGGCGGTCGGCGACATGGCGCTCGTACCTGAGCGTCTCGCGGTCGAGGCCCTTGAGCCTGCCGGTGGCCGGAGCCTGC
>NZ_LIQY01000569.1 GCF_001418495.1 Streptomyces pathocidini
CCGCCACCGCGCGCCGCCGCCCGCAGAGCCGCGCGTACGCCGCGCGCTGCGCCTCGTCCTTGATCGTGGTGACCACCCGGCCCCCGGGCTGCGCCTTGCGGGTGAACTCGTTCCACATCGGGATGGGCGAGAGCCGGTGGTCGATGCCGGACAGCACGTCGTCCTCGGTCTGCTCCAGCAGCGAGGTGCCGTACGTCTGCGAGGCGTAGCCGGTGACGGGCGCGAACAGGGGCCCGTCGGTGTAGGTGCGCTCGTAGCGCAGCGCCTCGCCCGAGTCGCGGGAGCCGGTGACGGACCGGCCGCCGACCATGATCTCCCCACGTGGCTGGGCGTAACGGGTCAGTGTCAGGCGGCGGTTGGCCGGGTTGTGCGCGTAGTCGTCGGCCGAGAAGACCTGGATGCGTGAGGTGTTGACCAGCAGCGCGGCCAGTAGCAGGAGGCAGAAGACCGAGGCGCGCCGGATGCAGCGGATCACGGCCGTTCCTCCCCACTGAGGCTGAGCGGGGGTCTCGGCGCCGCCGGGGCGACCACCCCCGCTTCCGCGGCGGCCGGGCGTGGTCTGCGCGCGCAGTCGCTGAGCAGGATGAGCAGCGCCACGATCACCCAGTTGGTGACGACCGAGGAACCGCCCTGGGCGAGGAAGGGCATCACCAGACCGGTGAGCGGGATCAGCCCCGTCACCCCGCCCGCGATCACGAACACCTGGAGGGCGACGATCGAGGAGAGCCCGATGGCCAGCAGCCGGCCGAAGGTGTCGCGCAGATACAGCCCCGCCTGGTAGCCGCGCGCCACCAGCAGCGCGTACAGCATGAAGATCGCCATCAACCCGTACATGCCCAGCTCCTCGCCCGCCGTGGCCAGGATGAAGTCGGACTTGACGGCGAAGCCGATGAGGACGGAGCGCCCGCGCCCCAGGCCCTCGCCGAGCATGCCGCCGGAGGAGAAGGCGAACAGCGACTGCGCGAGCTGGCTGGGGCCCTCACCGGCCTCGATGGAGGCGAAGGGGTGCAGCCAGGTCTCCACCCGGCCGTTGACGTGCGGTTCGTAGCTGCCCACCGCGAACGCCCCGACGGCGGACAGCAGCAGGCCGACCAGCGTCCAGCCGGTCCGCCCGGTGGCCACGTACAGCATGATCACGAAGAGGGCGAAGAAGAGCAGCGAGGTGCCCAGGTCGTGTTCGAGGACGAGCACGCCGACGCTGGCCATCCACACCGCTGCGATCGGCCCGAGCACCCGCCAGGTGGGGAACTGCAGCCGCCACAGGCGCCGCCCGGTGTAGGCGAGGGCGTGCCGGTTGGCGGCGAGGTAGGCGGCGAAGAACACCGCGAGCAGCACCTTGGCGAACTCGCCGGGCTGGATGGACAGTCCGCCGAACCGGACCCAGATCTTCGCCCCGTTGACGGCCGGGAAGAACACCGGCGCGAGCAGCAGCGCGAGCGCCGCGGCCACGCACACGTACGTGTACCGCTGGAGCACGCGGTGGTCGCGCAGCAGCACCACCACCCACATGAACAGCCCCACCCCGACGGTGGACCAGACGAGTTGGGTGGGCGCGTCGCGGTCGCCGGGGGTCTC
>NZ_LIQY01000057.1 GCF_001418495.1 Streptomyces pathocidini
GGACAACGGCGACGAGCCGCCCCTGCCGCGGCGGGTGCGGCAGGCCAGCCTCGCGCCCGAGCTGCGGGAGAACCGGCTCGCGGGGCCGGACCCCTCCGCTCAGCGCACCCCCGAGGGCGCCCGCGCCACCATGGCCGCCCTGCGGGCCGGCTGGGCTCGCGGCCGGACGAGTCAGCACCCCTCACGAGGAGAAGAGACACGATGACCGGAGACCGTAACCGCACCGCGGGTGAACTGGACTGGCTCCTCGACGACGCCGAGCGGTTCGCCGCGATCGCCTCCGGCTTCCACAGCCTCGCCAAGGGCGCGGGCCGCCACTTCCGGGCGGGCGGCGTCATCCAGACCATGGTCGAGCTGGAGGACGGGTTCCTGTTCGTCGTCGCCGCGGGCGACGGCTCCTGCCTGGCCGTGTTCACCGACGCAAACGCCGACGTGGGCCTCGTGGCGTACGAGATGGCCAGACTCGTGGACCGGGTCGGCGAACACCTGCACACCCCGTACCGCCAAGAAGCGGTCCACGGCGCCCACGCCTCCGACTGATCGGCACCCGATGAGCGACTCCACCCCGCACTGGTACGACGACGACGCGGGACCCGTGGTGCGGCTCTACGCGATGACCGCGGGCCGGGCCCGGCCGAGCAGCGAGGCGTTCGACCTGATGGCCGTCGTGCGGGCCCAGCCGCGCGAGGCCGGGGAGGTGGACGAGACGGTGCTCTCGCCGGAGCAGCGCGAGCTGCTCGCACTGTGCAGCCGCGAACCCCGGCCCGTGGCCGAGATCGCCTCCGACTCCGGGCTCCCCCTGGGGGTCGTCCGGGTCCTGCTCAGTGACCTGCTCACGGCCGGGCAGATCCGCGTCAGCCGTCCCGTACCGCCCGCCCAACTGCCCGACGCCCGCATCCTCAGGGAAGTGATCAATGGACTCCGTGCGCTCTGACCCGTCCGACTCGTTCCTGGCATTGAAGATCCTGGTCGCCGGGGGGTTCGGCGCGGGCAAGACGACCCTCGTCGGATCCGTCAGCGAGATCCGCCCGCTGAGCACCGAGGAGCAACTGACCGAGGCCGGCCGCCCGATCGACCGCCTCGACGGGGTCGAGGGCAAGACCACGACCACCGTGGCCATGGACTTCGGCCGGATCTCCATCCACGAGGACCTGTCCCTCTACCTGTTCGGCACGCCCGGCCAGAACCGGTTCTGGTTCATGTGGGACGAGCTGGCCCAGGGCGCGCTCGGCGCGGTCGTCCTCGCCGACACCAGGCGCCTGCAGGACTGCTTCCCGGCGATCGACTACTTCGAGCACCGGGAGATCCCCTTCATCGTGGCGGTGAACTGCTTCGACGGGGCCCGCTCCTACTCGGAGACCTCGGTGGCCCAGGCCCTGGACCTCGACCCGCAGACCCCCGTCGTGATGTGCGACGCCCGCCACCGTGCCTCCGGGAAGGAGGTACTGATCTCCCTCGTCGAGCACGCGGGCCGGGTGCACGAGGACCGGCTGGCGGCCGGCGGCCCGATGATCTAGCGGCACCGCGCACACCCAGCGGACACGTACGCGTACGGGCCCGGTCGGAGCGATCCGGCCGGGCCCGTACGTGTGTCCGGCCTGCCCCTAGGCCTGTCCGGCGCCGCCCTCGTACGGTGTCCCGCGCCGCCCCCGTACGGGTGTCCAGCGTCGCCCTCGTACGGCGCTCGTACTTCCGGCCAGGTGAGGTCCGGCCGGACGGCCGATCCCCTGACCTGCCAGGTTTCCCTAACTTGGTGTCTGTCGCCCTGTCCATGCCCCACCCCCCGAGGGGCCCTCAGGGCGGCCGTCCCGCCGCCGGCGGCCCGAACCCCTGCGTGGTCGATCGGTGGCGGGACCTCCTCCGGGTCTCCCGCGACCCGTGAGCCCCCGCAACGCCGCGGGGTGAATCCCCCCACATTTCCCGCAGCGCCGTGTGAGCCCGCGGTGCCGCGTGAGGGAGTCCTGCCATGCCCCCCGCCTTCGTTTCCGCCGCCATGTCCGGCCGCGCCCCGGCCAGCGTGGAACTGATCCTTCCGAGCCGTCCGCTGGCCGCCACCCAGGCCCGCCGGGCGCTCGACGCGCTTGCGCTCGGCGACGACGAGCTCGCCGCCGAGGCGGCGCTGCTGGTCACCGAGGTCGTCGCCAACGCCGTGGAGCACGCCGACGGCGGCCAGCTGCGCGTCGTCATGACCGTCGACGCCGAGGGCCAGCGGCTCTTCTGCGCCGTCTTCGACTCCAGCGCCGCCGCGCCCATCGCCGAGGACCGGGCGCCGCGGGAGGCAGGGAGTGACGCCGAGGGCGGCCGCGGCCTCCACCTCGTCGCGACCCTCAGCCAGGCCTGGGGCTACACCCGGGCCGACGACGGCAAGTGGGTCTGGTTCCGCCTCGACCGCGGTCCCGCCGCGGCCGACGCCGCCGCGTAGGACGGCGCGGGCACGGATGCCCCCGCCCCGCGGGCGTAGGACACGCCGCGGGACCATGGGCCGTTCCGCGCCCACGGGTTGGGGGTACCCGCGCAGGCTCACCCGCCCTGGCTCACTCGCCCCGGCTCACTGAACCTGGCGCGCTGGCCCTGGGCACCTGGCTCACCTGCCTGGGCCGACTACTCGCCCCCGCTTACTTGCCGCCCACTCCCGCCAGGCCCGCGACCAGCCACCGTCGCGCCAGGATGTAGAGCACCAGCACCGGCAGCGCCGAGAGCAGCACGCCCGTCATCAGGGCCGGGGTGTTCACCCCGAACTCGGACTGGAAGTTCCACAGCCCCAGCGTCATCACCCGCAGTTCGTCGGACTGCGTGAGGATCAGCGGGAAGAGGAACCCGTTCCAGGCGTTCAACCCCGTATAGATTCCGACGGTCGTGACACTGGCCCGGCACAGCGGCAGCACCAGCTTGACGAACACCAGGAACGGGCCCGCCCCGTCCAGCGTCATCGCCTCGTACAGGTCCCGGGAGACATCGCGCAGCGAGCCCGCCAGCACCAGCACGGCCAGCGGCAGCCCGAACGCGACGGTCGGCAGCACGATCGCGGTGAGCGTGTCGTACAGCTCAAGGCGCGTGATCAGCCAGTACACCGGGATGATCGTCGCCTGCGCCGGGATGGCCAGGCCGAGCAGGAACACCCGAAACGAGGCGGTGGCCAGCCAGGCGCGCGAGCGCACGATCGCGTACGCGGCGGGCAGTGCGAGCGCCAGGGTGAGGACCACGCTGAAGACCGTGACGATCGCGGTGTTCACCAGGTAGTCGCCGAAGCCGCTGGAGAGCACGTCGCCCAGGTTCTTCGCGGTGAAGGCGCGCGGGAAGTCGAACGGACCCTGGTCCAGGTAGTCCTGGCGCAGCTGCACACTCCAGGAGACCATCAGCCACAGCGGCAGCAGCACGACCGCGAGCCAGACGCAGGACAGCCCGCCGGCCACCCAGTTGGGACGCCTCGTCATGGTCAGATGCCTTCCAGCGTGGAGCGCATCTTCGCGAAGCCGGAGAAGCGCACGATGAGCAGGGACAGCGAGGTGCCGAGGACGACGAGCGCGGTCGCGATCGTGGCCGCGAAGCCCATCTCGTACGAGCGGAAGCCCTCGGTGTACATCAGGAACGGCAGCACGTGGGTGGCGCCGCCCGGGCCGCCGTCGGTGAGCAGCAGGATCGTCTCGAAGTAGGTGAGCGAGCCGACGATCATCAGCGTCGAGGAGGTGATGATCGTGTTCCGCAGCTGGGGGAGCGTGATGTAGCGGAACGCGGTCGCGCGCCCCGCCCCGTCGATCAGCGCGGCGTCGTATATCGAGGCCGGGATGTTGCGGGCGGCGGCCTGGTAGAGCAGCGCGTGGAACGGGACGAACTGCCAGGTCACCACCATCACGATGCACAGCAGCGCGCCCTGGGTGTCGCCCAGGAGGTCGCCGTCGGAGTACCCGATGAGCGGCCCGAGCGCCTTCGCCGCCCCGAAGTTGGGGTCCAGGATCGCCTTCCAGCCGAGGGCGATGGCGGCGCTGGAGAGCAGCAGCGGCAGGAAGTAGACCGCCGAGAGCACCGCGCGGTTGCGCTGCCGCCCGGCCGACCACACGCCGATCGCCAGCGAGATCGGGGTCTGCACCACCCAGCACGCGCCGGTCAGCAGCAGCGTCCTGCCCGTCGCGTCCCAGATCGCCCCGGAGCCCAGGAACCGCTCCCAGTTGGCGGTGCCCGCGAAGCGCGGGTCGCCCAGGCCGTTCCACTCCATGAACGACAGCACGCCGACGCCGATCACCGGGCCCACGGCGAAGACCGCGAAGAACAGCGCCGCGGGCAGGATGTAGAGCGAGCCGGGGCGGGGTGTGCGGTCCGGCGCCGCGGCGGGGCGCACACCCCGCACGCCGCCGCCGCGCCGGACGGGCCCCGCGGACGGGGCCTTGGTCGTGAGCGTCACTCCTACGCCGCCTTCATCGCCGCGGCGTAGCCCTTGCCGTCCAGCTTGCCGAGGAAGACCTTCTGGAGGTTGGTGAGCATGGGCTGGGCGTACTTGTTCTCGATGGCCTGGTCCCAGGAGAGCTGGAAGCTCGGCGCGTCGCGCACCATGTCGTAGACGAATCCCGCGAACTCGGGGTTCGGGGAGTCCTTGAGGCGGGCCTCGATGTCGGCGACCGCCGGCACGTCACCGCCCTTGATCAGCGCGTCGACGTAGGTGTCGGAGCCCATCTCCTGCTTGAGGAAGCCCAGCGCCTTCCCGGCGTTCTCGGAACGCTTGGAGACGGAGAAGTAGTTGGTGGGGTTGCCCACGATGGCCTTGGGGTCGCCGGCGCCGCCCTCGAAGGCGGGGAACGTGGTCCAGCCGAGGCCGTCCTTGGTGAACTCCGGCTCCTGGTCGAGCTGGTTGGTGTACTCCCACGAACCCATCAGGTGCATGGCCGCCTTGCCCTTGGCGAGCAGCGGCGAGGCGCCCGTCTGGTACTGCACCGAGGAGAAGTTGGTGCCGAAGCCGCCGCGCCCCGCCAGATCGGCTATCGCGTCGATGGCCCTGACCATCGCGGGGTCTGCCCAGCCGGACTTGTCGCCCTCGGCTATCGCGCCGAAGACGTCGGGTCCGCCGATGCGGTCGCACAGGTACTCCAGCCACATCAGCTGGGTCCAGCTCTCGGCGCCCGCCACCGCGAAGGGGGTCACCCCGGCCTTCTTGAAGGTGTCGACCAACTTGAGGGTCTCCGCCCAGGTGGTCGGCGGCTGGGCGTCGTGCTTCTCGAACAGCTTCTTGTTGTAGAAGAGGATCACCGGCTGCATGCCGCGCAACGGGATGCCGTAGTACTTGCCGTCGATCCGGCCGGCCTCCAGGACCGAGGGCAGGAACTTGGCCTTGAACTCCGGGTTCTTCTCCAGCTCGGGGGTCAGGTCCTGGAGCAGTCCGTTGTCCACGTACTGCCGGATGCTGCCGCCGCCCCAGTTGAACAGCACGTCGGGGGTGTTGGGGCTGCCCATCGCGACCCGGAGCTTCTGGGTGTACGCGGTGTTGAGGAAGGTCTCGAGCTTCGTCTGCGCGCCCGCCTTGTCCGAGAACCGCTTCAGCGCCGCCTTCTGGATCGGGTTCTGGACCGGGTCCTGGAGGCTCCAGACGGTCAGTGAACCGCTCCCGCCGGGGCCGCTGCTGCCCCCGCACCCGGTCGCCCCGAGCATCAGGGCGCCGGTGGTGCCACCGGCGAGACCCAGGAAGTGTCTCCGGGAGAAGTGAGTTGTCATGCGGGGTCCCTTTCCGAAAGTTTCGGAGCGCGGCTCGAGAGTTCTGACGCTGCGGGCGCAGGCTATGGCCCGGCCAACTCGCGGTCAATACCTGGTGCGCTGGGTTGTTTCACCGTTATGTTGAGGCAACCCTCGAGCCGCTGTTCGGTCGTGGGAGATCTTCAAACCCCGAAATCTTCCGGAAAGTGTTCGGTATGGGATTCGATGACGGAACCGGTGACGCACCCCAAGGCGGGAGGCTTCCTGTGAGCGGCGACGGTCTGTTCGGCGGCGACGGCCCGATCGGCGCGGACGGCGCGGACGGCGGTGATGGCGCGACCGGCGGTGACGGCTTGAGCGGCGGTCGTGGGTCGGTCGGCGGGGGCGGGGCGGCCGATGACGATGGTCCGATCGGCGGTCGTGGGGGAGCCGAAGGCCCCGTGTGGCGCGATCCGGCCCGGCCCGTCCACGAGAGAGTGGCGGACCTCCTGGCCCGGATGACGCTGGAGGAGAAGGCGGCCCAGACCCACTCGGTGTGGCTCCGCCAGAATGGCACGGCCCCGGAGGGCGGCGCCCGCGACTCCGTCTCGACCGAGCGCGAAGTCGCCCCCCACCAGCACGACTTCATCCCCGCCGACCTCCGCTGGGACGAGCAGATCGCCCAGGGCCTCGGCCACCTCACCCGGCACTTCGGCACCGCCCCGGTCGCCCCCGCAGACGGCGCCCGCACGCTCGCCCGGCTCCAGCGCGAGATCGCCGCGGGGAACCGTTTCGGTATCCCCGCCATCGCCCATGAGGAGTGCCTGGCGGGCTTCACCGCCTGGCAGGCCACCATCTACCCCACGCCGCTGGCCTGGGGCGCCGCCTTCGACCCCGCGCTGGTGCGCCGGATGGCGGAGCGGATCGGGGCGTCCATGCGCTCGGTCGGCGTCCACCAGGGACTCGCCCCCGTCCTCGATGTCGTACGGGACCCGCGCTGGGGCCGCACCGAGGAGACGATCGGTGAGGATCCGTACCTCGTCGCCACCGTCGCCACCGCGTACGTCGCCGGGCTCGAATCCGCCGGAATCGTCGCCACGCTCAAGCACTTCGTCGGCTACTCGGCCTCCCGCGCCGGCCGCAACCTCGCGCCCGCGGCCGCCGGGCCCCGCGAGGTCGCCGACGTGCTGCTGCCGCCGTTCGAGATGGCGATACGCGACGGCGGCGCGCGCTCGGTGATGCACGCCTACACCGAGGTGGACGGCGTGCCCTCGGCCGCCGACCCCCGGCTGCTGACCGAACTCCTCCGCGACGCCTGGGGATTCACCGGCACTGTCGTCGCCGACTACTTCGGCGTCTCTTTCCTGGAGGCCCTGCACGGCGTGGCCGGAGACCCGGGCGACGCGGCCCGGCTCGCCCTCACGGCGGGCGTCGATGTCGAACTGCCGGCGGTGCGCTGCTACGGTGCCCCGCTGCTGGAGGCCGTACGCGCAGGGGCGGTGCCGGAGGCGCTCGTGGACCGCGCGGCGGCGCGGGTACTGACGCAGAAGTGCGAGCTGGGCATGCTGGACCCGGACTGGACACCGGAGCCTTGGAACGAAGCGAACGGGGTTTCGGCGGGGGCGGGTTCGGGACCCGACGCCGACGTCGCCGCCGACACTGTCGTCGACCTCGACCTCGACCTCGACCCGCCCGAGAGCCGGGCCCTCGCCCGTACGCTCGCCGAGGAGTCGGTGGTCCTGCTTGCCAACGACGGCGCCCTGCCGCTGCGGCCGGAGGCGCGGATCGCGCTCGTCGGGCCGCTAGCCGACGACGTCGCCGGCTTCCTCGGCTGCTACGCGTTCCCCGCCCATGTGGGCCCCAACTTTCCGCACCTTCCGGTCGGGGTGGAACTCCCCACCGTCCTCCGGGCGTTGAAGGAGGAGCTGCCGCACGCGCGCGTGGAACACGCCTCGGGCGGCGAGCAGGCGACGGCGGCGGCCGGGCGCGCCGACGTCTGCGTGGCGGTGCTCGGCGACCGGGCGGGCCTCTTCGGCGGCGGCACCTCGGGGGAGGGCTGCGACGCCGAGGATCTGCGACTGCCCGACGGGCAGGGCGAGTTGCTCGAAGCACTGCTCGCCACCGGAACCCCGGTGGTGGCCGTGCTGCTGACCGGGCGGCCGTACGCGCTGGGGGAGTACGCCCCGCGGCTGAGCGCCGCGGTGCAGGCCTTCTTCCCCGGCGAGGAGGGCGGGCCGGCCGTGGCCGGAGTGCTGTCCGGGCGCGTCTGTCCGTCGGGACGGCTGCCGGTGAGCGTGCCGCGCCGCCCCGGCTCGCAGCCCAGTACGTACCTGAGCGCGCCGCTCGGCATGCGCAGCGAGGTCAGCAACATCGACCCGACGCCGCTGTACCCGTTCGGGCACGGCCTCTCGTACACCACCTTCGCGTGGGAGGCGCCGGCCGAGGACGCGTTGGAGTGCGCGACCGACTCCGAGGTCACCGTCTCCTTCGAGGTCGGCAACACGGGCCAACGGGCTGGCACGGAGGTCGTTCAGCTCTATCTGCACGACCCGGTCGCCCAGGTGACCCGCCCCGTGAATCGCCTCATCGGGTACGCGCGCGTACCGCTGGAGCCGGACGAGCGCCGCCGCGTCTCCTTCACGGTCCACGCCGACCTCTCCGCCTACACGGGTCCTTCCGGCACCCGCATAGTGGAACCAGGCGCCCTGGAACTCCGCCTGGCCGCTTCCAGCGCGGACATCCGCCATGTGGTGAGGGTCCGCCTCACCGGCGAGCAACGCCCGGTCGACCACCACAGAGCCCTGACGACAGACGTCACGGTGGAGTGACACCCCAGCCCGCCCCACTACGGGGCGGGCCCGGTGGGCCGTGGTCCGGCCCGCGCTGTGGGCCAGCGTGTTCGCCAACGCTGTGGGCATGCGTTCCGCCCCAGCGGAACAGCTGCCCACACCGGAACAGTGACCCGCCGAGCGCGAGCGACCCGGCGGAACGCCTGCCCACACCGGAACGGGGACGCGTGCCCACCCGGCGGGAGCCGGCTACCCCTTCGGTGGAGCCGAGGAGACGCGGGTGACGAGTTCCGTCGCCAACTCGATGCGCGGACTCTCGATCACCTCGCGCTGAGCGAGCCGGAGAACGGTCCGCGCAGCCAAGAGCCCCATCTCGGCAAGCGGCTGCCGCACAGTCGTCAGTGGCGGACACGCCCACCGCGCCTCCGGCAGGTCGTCGAAACCGACCACACTGATGTCGTCCGGAACCCGCAACCCCCGCTGCCGCACCGCCTCGTACACCCCGAACGCCATCTGGTCGCTCGCCGCGAAGATCGCCGTCGGCGGGTCGGCCAGGTCGAGCAGGGCGGTGCCGCCCGCGAAGCCCGACTCATGGTAGAAGTCGCCCTGTTGAACCAGTTCCTCCACGACCGGCAACCCCGCGCCCTCCAGCGCGGCCCGGTAGCCGTCGAGCCGTGCCCGGCTGCACAGCAGCCGCTTGGGGCCCGCGATGAAGCCGATCCTGCGGTGGCCCAGTTCCAGCAGGTGCTGGGTGGCGCGCAGACCGCCCGCCCAGTTCGTCGCGCCGATCGTCGGCACGCCGCCCGCCGGGATCCCGGATGGGTCGACGACGACGACGGGGATATCGAGCCGCCGCAACTCGTCGTGGAGGTTCGGTGTGACCTCGGAGGTCACGAAGACGACCCCGCTCGTGGCGCGGGCGCGCATGTTCTGCATCCACTGCCGGGTCGCGGCCTTGCGCTGGTGTACGGCCGAGACGACCGTGCCCATCCCGGCGGCGTGCGCCGCCTCCTCGACGCCCCGGATGATCTCCAATGCCCAAGGGCTGTCCAGGTCGTTGAAGACCAGGTCGATCAGGCTCGCGTGGTCCGTCGTACGGGAGCCGCGCCGCTGGTAGCCGTGGCGGCTGAGCAGCCCCTCCACGCGTTCGCGGGTCTGCGGCGCCACGTCGGAGCGCCCGTTGAGCACCCGCGACACCGTCGGCACGGACACCCCCGCCTCCTGCGCGATGGCCGTGATCGTGACCCTGCGCCCCTCCTCGACCGCCACTGGTGCCTCCCTCTTCCTCGTGGATCCTCTGTCATCTTGCCAGAGGACACAGGTCAGTTCCGGAAAATTTCCGGAAAGTAAGACGACGCACAGCCGGGCCTCGATGGGACAACGCAGTTGAGCCGGACCGGAAATTTCCGGCCCGGCTCAACACGGCTCAGCCCTGACGCGAGGGACTCAGTCGGTGCGCGACCGGTACAGGCCGAACTCCGCGATGTGCGCGGCCCGGCGCGAGCCGAGTACGCGCAGTCGCCACTGCCGGGCGGCCACCGGCGCGGGCAGCAGCAGGATGCGGCTCGCGCCGATCGTGCCGACCTGCGCCGCGGTCACCCAGCCCTCGGCCGTACGCGCCTCCACGACGGCCGACTCCACCTGCTGGCCCTGCCGGATGTCCTCGGCCAGCCGGATGCGGTCCACCTCGACCTCCCGGCCCAGGTCCACGGTCAACTCGCCCTTCGACGGCGCCGGAGCCCGCCACGCGGTGTCCGGGTCCCCGTCCACCGCCCGCTCTGGATGGGCGCCCGCCCCCTGGGCTCGCGCGCCGCGCGCCAGATCCCTGGGCAGCTCGCGCTCGACGCGTTCGCGGAACGAACGCAGCCGGAGGACGTCGGCCTCCGGCAGCTTGCCCTGCTGGTCCGGCGGGATGTTGAGCAGCAGTACCGAGTTGCGGCCCACCGACTTCAGGAAGATGTCGAACAGCTGCTCCGTGGACTTCGGCTGCTGGTCCTCGTGGTAGAACCACCCGTCCCGGATGGACACATCGGTCTCGGCGGGCCACCACTGGAGGTAGTCGGCCTTCGGCTGGGCCGCCACCAGGGCGTCCCGGCTGCCCTGGTCCGGCGCCTCGTAGTGGAGGGCGTAGTCCGTGCGCCCGTAGTCCTTCTCCGCGACGGGGACGACACTCCACTCGTTCTCGCGGGCGACGCCGCCCTCGTTGCCGACCCACCGCACGTCGGGGCCCGACACGGCCACGGTCGCGTCCGGGGCGAGCGCGCGGATGAGCTCGTACCAGCTGTCCCAGTCGTAGCGCTCGACCTTGTCCGGGGGGATCCGGCCCTGCGCACCGTCGAACCACACCTCGTCCACGGGCCCGTACTCGGTCAGCACCTCGTAGATCTGGTTGAGCATGTGGGCGCCGTAGTCGGTGGCCTCCAGCTCGAAGGTCCGCAGCTCCTTGCCCGCGCGGTCGTCGCCCTCGACGAGGGTGGGGATGGTGCGTGGAGCGCGGGCGCTGCCGTTGGCGTAGACGCCGTGCAGGAACTGGTTCTCGTCGGCGGGGGAGATGTAGACCCCGACCTTGATGCCGTGGCGGCGCATGGACTCGGTGAACGAGCGCAGCACATCGCCCTGTCCGTTCCGCCATGAGCTGGAGGCGACGCTGTGCTCGGTGTAGCGCGACTGGTAGAGCACGAAGCCGTCGTGGTGCTTGGCGGTGAGGATGGCCAGCTGGAAACCGCCGTCCTTCAGGGCCCTGGCCCACTGGTCGGTGTCCAGGCCCGTGGGCTGGAACACCTCGGGGTCCTCGTCGCCCGTGCCCCACTCCAGGCCGGTGAAGGTGTTGACCCCGAAGTGGAGGAACGCGGTCCTCTCCAGCCGCTGCCAGGCGATCTGACGCTCCGTCGGGCGGACGGACGCGGCCTTCCTGACCAGCTCATCGGGGCTGTCCTCGGGGGTCACGGGTATCCGGTAGTAGGGCTCGACCGGCGCGGCCGCCGTGCCGCCGCCCGTGGCGCGAGCGCTGGTGGCGGCGCCCGCGGGCAGAGCCGAACCGGCACAGGCGGACGCGGTCACCGCACCCACGAAGAGACGTCTGCTGATGGCCATGGGATCTCCGTACGTGTCTGGGGGATTCGTGGTCAGGAGCGTTCGGGCGTCAGGCGCCACACGGCCGGGGTCTGCTGGTCCGCCGGGTACTGGACGAGCTTCCCCTCCGACGTCACATGGGCGGCCATCCGTGTGATGGCGTTGGTGAGCCGGTAGCCGCCCGCGGCCTTCGTCAGTTGCCAGCGCTGGAGCGTGTTGGAGGCGGAGCAGCTCTCCTGGGTGATGGCGGAGCCTGGCTCCAGCGGGGTGTTGAGAGTGATCTTCCCGCTGCGCGTCTCGGCGCACAGACCGGTCGAGGGCGAGGTGAGGGTGGCATAGCCGTCACCCGTGCGCTCGACCCGCCAAGTCACCGGATCCATCCGCCCCTTGGTGTCCTCGAACCGGTAGCTGCCGTCCTGCACGGGGACGCGGGTGAGGTCCCGCCACCCCGGTGCGTGGCCGACCGCCTGCGCGCGCGCCGCGAACTCCTCGTACGTCGCGTCGGGCGCCGGCTCGCCCCAGGTGGCCTGGGCTATGTGGCGCAGTGGCAAGTAGGCGCCGGCCGCGACCTCGTTCTCCGTCTCGCCCTTGCCGTTGTCCGGCCAGAAGCTGATCTTGGCACCGGTGATGGACTCAGCGCCGGTCAGCTTCTCGCCCTCGAAGCTCCTGGGGTCCCACTTCTCCTCGTAGAGCTTACGGGTGTCGGAGTGGAATCCGCCGCGGATGAGGTAGAGCGCGTACGAGGCGTTCATGATCTCGTAGCCCTGCCGGACGATCTCGCTCGGCTTGGTCTTCACGTTCAGCCAGTGCTCGACGACCGTGCCCTTCTCGACCGGCACGGTGTTGTCGCCGGTCAGTCCGTCGTTCCAGATCCGCAGCTGCTTGCCCTTCTGCTCCGCGTACGCGTGGACGCGGTTGACGAAGTCGATGAACGCGTCCTGCGGGGTCGCGTCCGGGCCGTACTTCGCCTTCGCGTACTCCGCCACGTGCGGGTACTTGGCGAAGTCCGAGCCGAGCATGTACTCGTCCGCGCCCATGTGCCAGGCCTTCGCCTTGAACACTTGCGCGTACTCGTCCATCAGGCTCGTGTAGTAGTCGAACGCCTCGGGCTTGGTGACGTCCAGGCGTGAGGGCTGCGGCTTGCCGTCGGTGTCGGTCAGCTGGAGGTCGGGGCGTTCGGCGATCCACGGGTCCATGTGCCCGGGAGAGTTGATCTCCGGGATGATCGTGACGTGGTACTTCTCGCCGAGAGCCACCAGGCGCCGTATCTCGTCCTTGGTGTAGTAACCCCAGGTGTTGGCCTCGGGGTGCCGCTCGCTCTTCACCTTCAGCTCTAGCAGCAGCTGGTTGAGGTGGAGGTAGGACATGTCGCGGACCAGGTTCTCCAGCCACTCCGTGGAGATGTGGATGTAGCAGGCGCACACCCCCACCCCGCGCTCCGCGTAAGCCGGGTTCTCCACGGTGTGTCCGGCGGGCACGGTGTCGCCCGCGGCGAGCAGCTGGAGCAGCGTGCGCGTGCCGTAGAAGGCCCCGGCCTCGGTGGCGCCCGTGATGGACGCCTGCTCACCGACCCGGAGTTCGTACCCCTCCTTCTTCAGCGACTTCTGCCGACCCGGAACCACGGCGAGGACGATGTCGCCCTCGCGCGCTGGCCCCGCCACGACCGGGACCGTCCCCTTGCCGTCGGCCTTCAGGTCCTCGGCGAGGGTGGCCGCCACACGCCGTGCCGCCCCCTCGCCCTGGTCCACGACGATGCGCGTGCCGCGCCCGAACTCATAACTGCCCCGCTCCGCCTGCCACCCGCCGAGCGCGGGTACCGTTCGCGGGGTCTGTGCCGCCGCCTCGGTGCCGGTCCGCGCCGCCGACGGCGTGGCCAGGCCGGCCACCATCAGCAGGGCGGCGGCCACGGCGCGCACCACAGTGGACAGGGATCTTGCTCGCAACAACTGACTCTCCCGTCGAAATCCAAACCAAGATCCGAAATCCACCTGCGGAATCCGAATCCATCACCGCTCGCCGTCGACCGGCGCTACTTCTCATACACCGCGGACGGCGGTGAGGTTCCACGCCGCCGTCCGCGGATTTGTCAACGCGCTTCCGTTCCCCGCCAGTCGACCTTGAACACCCAGACGTGCTTCCCCGCCCGCCGGGCCGCCGCCGGTACATCGATCACCAACGCCCCCTTGTTCACAGCCCAGTTCAGCGGCCGGTCATGGCCCAGCAGCGTCACCCGGTCACCGGCGGCGATCGGCACCGGAGCCTCGACCGTGAGCCTGCTGCCCGGGTCGGCGAGCGAGTGGATGTAGAACGCCCGGTTCTGCCGGACGGTGAACCGCAGCTCCTCGCCCAGCTGCGCCATGCGCGACCAGTACGTGCTGCCGTAGACGGCCTCGCCGTTGACCTTCAGCCACGCACCGGTCTCGCGCAGCCGCTGCTCCATGATCTCCGGAATGGTGCCGTCCGCCCGCGGCCCGATGTCGAGCAGGAAGTTCCCGTTCTTGCTGACGATGTCGACCAGGCTGTGCACGACCTCCTCGGTGGTCATGTACCGCTCGTCGGGCGTCTCGGCGTTGTAGCCGTACGAGTACGGGTCCAGGCCGCGGCTCGACTCCCACTTGGCGACGACCGTGTTCTCGTACGTCGTGTACTCCGGCGTGGTGAAGTCGTGGGGGCCGATACCGGAGCGGTTGTTGACCGTCACTTCCATCGGCCGCCTCCGCTCCTTGCCGTGGTTGAAGAACTCGGCCAGCACCCGGTGGCTGTCGTTGACCCCGCCGATGTCGCACCACAGCAGCTGCGGGTCGTAGCCGTGGATCAACTCCAGCATCTGCGCGGCCTGGTAGTCCTTCACGTAGTCCTTGCCGGCCGGGTAGCCGGTGTAGGGCACGGGCTCCTGGGTGTAGGGGTTGCGCGGGGCGTGCCCCGCCCACGGGTTGTCCGGGTTGAACCACTCGGGCATGGAGAAGTACAGCCCCCGGTGCAGCTCGGGTGCGTACGTCCGGGAGGCGTCGAACAGCTCCTTGACCAGGTCTCGGCCGGGCCCCATCTTCACCGAGTTGCGGTCCGAGACCGCGGTGTCCCACAGGGCGAAGCCCTCGTGGTGCTTGGAGGTCAGCACGTGGTACTGCGCACCGGCGTCCCGGAAGAGCTCGACCCAGGCGCGCGGGTCGAACCGCTCGGCCCGGAACCGCGGAATGAAGTCGTCATAGGCGAAATCCTCGCCGTAGACCTCGCGGTGGTGCGTGTACGTGGGGTTGCCCGGGTCCTGCATGTGCCGCCAGTACCACTCGGCGTACTGCTTGCCGACCGGTGCCCACGCGGGTACCGAGTACACGCCCCAGTGGATGAAGATGCCGAACTTGGCGTCCTGGAACCAGTAGGGCGCCTGATGAGTGCTCAGGGAGGCGTCGGTGGGCTTGGTAGTCGGGCACGCCCAGGGTCAACTCCCGCTCGGCCGCGGCAGCTTCCTGCCCACGCGCGCGTGCCACGACCCGGCCGCCCTGCCGCGTCCCGGGCTCGACTCCCGTACGGCTGCGGATGCCGATGCGGGCCCTGACCTGCTCTCCCGGGTCCAGGCGGGGGATGGGCACGGGCTGGACCGTACGGGCGCCGGGCACCTCCACCCCCACCACCAGGCCGTCGGCCGCGGTGATCCCGACCGTGCCCATGTTGATCACGGTGGCCTCGACGCTCTGCGCGCCGCTGTCCTCGAGCAGTGAGGTCGTCGAGCGCGCTCCCCGCAGCGCCAGGGCCCGCCCTTCGGCGCCCGGTTGCAGGGTGAGCGCGAAGACGTGCAGGGAACTCCTGCCCTCCTGCGGCGCGTTGGTGGTGGGGAGGGTGAGGGCGACGGCCTCGCGCCGCGGGTCCAGGGGGAACTCGGCGGCGTCGATGGAGACCCGGTGCTCCTCCTTGGAGCCGTCGGGCTTGTAGCGGTACGGGACGGTGATCGCGCCGCCGCCCGAGTACCAGTCGGGCCCGCCCAGGCTCGCGGAGGAGGTGGAGCCGTCGGCGTAGTGGACGGTGGCCTGTCCGGAGGTGCTGCCGTAGCCACAGGAGACGAGGAAGTGGGCCGAAAAGTAGCGGCCCTTGGGGAGGTCGATGCGCTGGCCGAGGGCCACGACACTGTTCTTGGCGCCGGCGGCCGAGGAAGGGAAATCGAAGGGCACGTCTGCGATCTCGGTCTTCCCGGAGGGGAGTTCCTCACCGGGAAAGGTGTAGCCGCTGCCGTCGAAGTCGCCGCCCCGGGCTTCGGCCGTGTCGATGGCATCGTTGTCAAACCAGGTGCCGAGCGGCACGAGGACCGGGGCGGGCACCGTGCCCCAGCCGCCGCCCCCGGAGTCCCCGGTGCCTCTGCCCGCCGCCTCCGAGCCGTCTGCCGTGCCTGTGCCGGCCGACCCCGGGGCGGCCGCGGCGGGAGCCGCGGCGGTGCCGACCGCCGTACCCACGGCCGCGCCGGCCGCCGTATTGAGAACCAAACGCCGTGGATATGAACTCATGTGAACCACTCCTCGGCTATCTCTAAGGGCTTACATCGGATGTTTGATCGTCGGGCCCCGGCCCGGGACTGTCAATAGACCCGACGCCCGCAGAGACCGCCTCCGCTCGCCCCTCAAGAAGCCCCGCGACCCAGCCAACTTCCCCATGAATGGGGCATCCACCACTTTCCCGATTAGCCTTGCTAGACGGGCTGCCGGGCCGTAGGGTCCGATCACCGAGCGAAGACCTCCGATGTCTGATGGGAGCACTCCGGTGAAACTGCTACGCCTCGGCACCCCCGGAGCCGAGCGGCCGGCCGTCCGTACCGATGACGGCCGCACGCTGGACCTGTCCGGCCTCACGGCCGACATCGACGGCGCCTTCCTGGCCGGCGGCGGCCTGGACCGGGCGCGCGCCGCACTCGCCTCCGGCGGACTGCCCGAGCTCGAAACCGCCGGTCTGCGGACCGGCGCGCCGGTCGCCCGCCCCGGCAAGGTCGTGTGCGTCGGCCTCAACTACCGCGACCACGCGGAGGAGACGGGCGCCGCCATCCCGGAACGGCCCGTGGTCTTCATGAAGGATCCGGGCACTGTCGTCGGCCCGTACGACGAGGTCCTCGTGCCGCGGGGGAGCACGAAGACCGACTGGGAGGTCGAACTCGCCGTCGTCATCGGCACCCGCGCCCGCTACCTGGACAGCCCCGAGGCCGCCCGGGACGCCATCGCCGGGTACGCGGTCAGCCACGACGTCTCCGAGCGCGAGTTCCAGCTGGAGTTCTCCCCGCAGTGGGACCTCGGCAAGTCCTGCGAGACCTTCAACCCGCTCGGCCCCTGGCTGGTGACCGCCGACGAGATCGGCGACCCGCAGGCCCTCGGCCTCCGGCTGTCCGTCAACGGCACACCGCGCCAGAGCGGGCACAGCAAGGACATGATCTTCCAGGTGCCGTACCTCGTCTGGTACTTGAGCCAGTACATGGTGCTGGAGCCCGGCGACGTCATCAACACGGGCACCCCGGCCGGCGTCGCGCTTGGCCTGCCCGGCACCCCGTACCTGCGCCCCGGGGACACCGTTGAGTTGGAGATCGACGGCCTCGGCGGCCAGCGCCAGACCTTCGCCCAGGGCTGAGGGACAAGAGCAAGTCTGAGAGACCAGACCAGCCTGAGACAAGCCTGAGAGGCACTGCTTTGACAGCATCCGCTGCGCCCGCCACCCCGGCCTCCAGGGCGCGCATCACGGCGGTCGAGACCTACGACATCCGGTTCCCCACCTCCCGGGAACTCGACGGGTCCGACGCGATGAACCCCGACCCCGACTACTCCGCCGCATATGTGGTGCTGCGCACCGACGCCGGCGACGGGCACGAGGGCCACGGCTTCAGCTTTACCATCGGCCGCGGCAACGACGTTCAGGTCGCCGCCATCGACGCGCTGCGCCCGCACGTCCTCGGCCGCTCCGTGGCCGAGGTGTGCGCGGACCCCGGCTCGGTCAACCGGGCCCTGATCGGGGACAGCCAACTGCGCTGGCTCGGCCCCGAGAAGGGCGTGATGCACATGGCGATCGGCGCCGTCGTCAACGCCGTGTGGGACCTCGCCGCCAAGCGCGAGGGTAAGCCGCTCTGGCAGCTGCTGGCCGAGGCCGAGCCGGAATGGCTCGTCTCCCAGGTCGACTTCCGCTACATCGCCGACGTCCTCACCCCCGAGCGCGCCCTGGAGCTGCTGCGCCGGGGCAAGGAGGGCAGCGCCGAGCGCGCCCGCCTGCTGCGCGAGCGCGGCTACCCCGGCTACACCACCTCGCCCGGCTGGCTCGGCTACTCCGACGAGAAGCTCACCCGCCTCGCCCACGCGGCCGTGTCCGACGGCTTCACCCAGATCAAGCTGAAGGTCGGCGCCGACCTCCAGGACGACATCCGGCGCTGCCGGGCCGCCCGCGCGGCCGTGGGCCCCGACATCCGGATCGCGATCGACGCGAACCAGCGGTGGAACGTCGGCGAGGCGGTCGAATGGACCAACGCCCTCGCCGAGTTCGAGCCGTACTGGATCGAGGAGCCCACCAGCCCCGACGACATCCTGGGCCACGCCTCGGTCCGCCGCGGCGTCGCGCCCGTCAAGGTCGCCACCGGCGAGCACGTCCAGAACCGGATCGTCTTCAAGCAGCTGCTCCAGGCCGAGGCCCTCGACGTGCTCCAGATCGACGCGGCCCGCGTCGGCGGCGTCAACGAGAACCTCGCGATCCTGCTGCTGGCCGCCCACCACGGCGTCCCGGTCTGCCCGCACGCGGGCGGCGTCGGGCTGTGCGAACTCGTCCAGCACCTCTCGATGTTCGACTACGTCGCCCTCACCGGCACCACCGAGGATCGCGTCATCGAGTACGTCGACCACCTCCACGAGCACTTCCTCGCCCCCGTGGAGATGAAGGGCGGCCACTACCTCGCGCCCGCCCGGCCCGGCTTCTCGGCCGCCATGCGGCCGGAGTCGATCGCCGAGTTCACCTACCCCCATGGCTCGTTCTGGGCTGCGGATCTGGCCGCACAGGCTCAAGCGGATCGGGCCGCGCAGGATCAATCGGCCGGAGAGCGGGCAGGACGGGAACCCGCGCCGGGGCACGGGACGTTGAGTGAGCGGGAACCGGCGGCGGACAAGGGTACGGACCAGGAGGGAGACGCGGCATGACGGATCTGGAGGGACTGGCGGCGGTCGTCACCGGCGGCGGCTCCGGCATCGGACTGGCCACCGCCCGGCTGCTCTCCGCGCGCGGGGCGCGCGTGGCGGTCCTCGACCTCAACCCAGGCGCCGTCGACAAGCCGCTCCTCGGCTACCCGGCCGACGTCACGGACGACGTCTCGGTACGAGCTGCCGTCGCGGCCGCCGCGGAGGACCTCGGCGGCATCGACATCCTCGTCAACAACGCGGGGATCGGCGCCGCGGGCACCGTGGAGGACAACCCGGACGAGGAGTGGCACAAGGTCCTGGACGTCAACGTCCTCGGCATGGTCCGCACCACCCGGGCCGCTCTCCCGCACCTGCGCCGCTCCGAACGCGCCGCCGTCGTCAACACCTGCTCCATCGCGGCCACCGCGGGCCTCCCGCAACGAGCGGTCTACAGCGCCAGCAAGGGCGCCGTGCTGTCGCTGACCCTCGCCATGGCCGCGGACCACGTCCGCGAGGGCATCCGCGTCAACTGCGTCAACCCCGGCACCGCCGACACCCCCTGGGTGGCCCGGCTGCTGGACGCGGCCGACGACCCACGGGCTGAGCGGGACGCCCTCAACGCCCGCCAGCCCATGGGCCGCCTGGTCATGGCCGACGAAGTGGCCGCCGCCATCGTGTACTTGGCGAGCCCGGCGGCCGGATCCGTCACCGGCACCGCACTCGCGGTCGACGGCGGCATGGCGGGCCTGCGGCTCCGCCCAGCGGAGAAGTGAAGGGCCCGGCCACGACCATGAACGAACCCCTGGGCACGGCCACACTCGGCAAGAGCGGAGTCCCGGTCACCGAACTCTCCTTTGGCGCGGCCGGCATCGGCGGCCTGTTCACCCCGGTCGCCGAGGAGACCGCCTCGGCGGCCGTCGAAGCCGCCTGGAACGTCGGAGTCCGCTACTTCGACACCGCCCCGCACTACGGCCTGGGCCTGTCCGAGCGGCGGCTCGGCGCCGCCCTACGCGACCGCCCGCGCGCGGAGTTCACCCTCTCCACCAAGGTCGGCCGCCTCCTCGTACCGGGCGAGGAGGGCGGCCGGTCCGCGGACGGCCTCTCCGACGGCTTCGCCGTCCCCGAAACCCACCACCGCGTCTGGGACTTCAGCGCGGACGGCGTCCGCCGCTCCCTGGAGGAGAGTCTGGAGCGCCTGGGCCTCGACCGCGTCGACATCGCCTACATCCACGACCCGGACCACCACGGCGAGCAGGCCTTCGGCGAGGCCTACCCGGCCCTGGAGCGGCTGCGCGCTGAGGGCGTCGTGGGCGCCATCGGCGCGGGCATGAACCAGTCCGAGATGCTCGACCGCTTCGTCCGCGACACCGACGTGGACGCCGTGCTGCTCGCCGGGCGCTACACCCTCCTCGACCAGGGCGGCCTGGCCGAACTGCTGCCCGCCGCGGCCGAGCGGGGCAAGAGCGTGGTCATCGGCGGCGTCTTCAACTCCGGCCTGCTGGCGGACCCCAGGCCCGGCGCCCCCTTCGACTACACCGC
>NZ_LIQY01000570.1 GCF_001418495.1 Streptomyces pathocidini
GGGGTGAGGGCAGGGGTGGCGGGTCATGAGGTGAGCTCGATGGGGGTGCTGGGGAAACCGGGCAGTTGGAAGTCGACCCCGGTCGTCTTCTCGGGAGGGGCCGGGAACTGCATGAAGACCGCGACGGACCTGCCCGCCTCGACCTTGCTCACCCCGGTGGTGCACAGACACCGCCCTTCGGTGTCACGCAGCACGTAGTAGCGCTTCTTCCCCTTATTGTCGACGAGCGTGGCCCCACCGACCGAGCGGCCGCTGTTCCGGACGATCTCCTGTTCGTTGCCGCGCCAGGCGCTGACGCCGTAGAAGGACTCGCTGCCCGTGTTCTTCACCTGGCCGTTGACCGTGACGAATCCGCCGGAGTCCCGCTGCGCGGACGTGAGGGTGAGGACGAGTTCGTCGGATCCCTTGACCACGGCCAACGTCCGGCTGGGTTCCGGGACTTCACTGCCGCCGTCATCGCCCTTCCCCGCGTCCGGAGGGCGAGGGGACTCGGCGGACGATCCCGTGTCCCCCTGCTTCCCGGCCTCGCCGCCGCATCCGGCCACCGTGAATGCCAGGGTGGTTGCGATCGCGACGGCGGTCACCCCCCTGCGGGCCCTCATGATGGGTCGGATCCTCATCAGTACTGCTTCCTTCGGTCGGCGTACGCGGAGCGTGTGGAGCGGAGTCATTCGGAGAGGTGCACGGAGAAGAGGTCCGATGCTTCGGGAAGGGTGTCTCCGTTGTCCGGATCGAGGCTCCAGTCCCGGTCGTCGCACTTCAGGTTGACCGGATCCCGGCCTCTGTCGCCGCCCTCGTCCTCGTCTCCGGGCGCCAGCCGGCAGCGGGGTTCGATGACCGCGGTGGCGTCCGCCGTGGCGTACTCGTTCTCCGTACCGGGGATGACGGAGTTTCCGATCGGCTCACGTGTCCTCACCTCGACCGTGTACTCCGCGTCGAACACGGTGCCCGGCTCACAGCGTGTGATGACCGCGCCGTTGCGGCCCGCGAAGTCGTCCGCGACCGCGCAGTCCGCGCCGTCGATCGGGCCGTCGAGGCCGAGCCAGTCCGCCAACTCGCCCCCGTCGGCGACCGCGTCGAGCAGTCCCGTACGCAGCTGGTCCCGCGCGTCCTGGGCCAGGGCGAGCGCCGCCGCGTCGGCCGCGGTCTGGGCGCTGTTGCGGGAGGCCGCGGCCTGGCCGACCGCGAAGAAGGCGAAGGCGAGGAAGAGCAGGGCCCCGACCGCCGTGATGTAGATGGGGAACGCCTGCCCGCGATCGCCCGCGCGGATCGAGGCCGTCAGCCTGCCTTGATCTTGTCGATCTGCTCGATGATCTTGTCGGTGATGTCCCCGCCGATGTCCGTTCCGACGATCGCGCCGATGATCACCACCACCACGAGGATGATGCCCAGGTACTCGAAGGCGGTCTGCCCTCTGTCCGGCTGGGACCTCACCACTCGCAGGATTCTGTCCCACATAACGTCCCCCTCTGCTAACGGTCATGACCGCTCCCCGTTCGACACCAGTATGACCGCGCCTCGGCTGTCCATGGCCACCTTCCCGGAGTCGGTGCCGGTCGAACGCGTCAACTCCGGTCGGGCGCCGTACCGTTGGCACCTCCACGGTCTCACAAGTGGTTGCGTTTGCGAAGGGTGCGGCTCGCGAACGAACCGGTGTCCTCATCCCGTCAGGCCCCCGAAGTCCACGTCCGCGCCGAAGGCGAACCCCACCACGAGCAGCAGCAGCGTCCCCGGCAGCATGAACGTCGTGATGGTCAGGGTCGCGCGGGGGATCGTGCGGGCGGCGCGGCGGCGGGCCGCCTGGGCGTCGGCGCGGCGCATGTCGTTCGCGATCTGGATGAGGGTGTCCACGATCGGCGCGCCGAGCTCCTCGCCCTGCTGCAAGGCCGTGACGAACATGGCGACTTGCTCCGAGTCGTTGCGCTTGCGCAGTTCCTCGAAGGCCTGGCGGCGGCCGACACCCATGTCCATCTGGCGCAGGGTGATGCGGATCTCGTCCGCCCACGGGCCCTCGTACCGCTCGGCGACCCGGTCCAGCGCCTGGCGGAAGCCGAGCCCGGCGCTGACGACGACCGCGAGGACGTCGAGGAAGTCGGGCAGGGTGCGCTCGATGGCCGCCTTGCGCTGCTGTACGGCCGACCAGATGCCGACCTCCACCCACAGCAGCCCGAAGGCCACCAGCAGCGCGGCGACGACCGGTTGGCCGCGCAGCAGCAGGACGAGCGCGCCGAAGAAGCCGAGGAAGCCGTAGACGGCGCGGCGGGCGGCGTAGCGGTCGATGGTCAGGCCGCCGGGGTTGCCCGCGAGGTCGATCCGGCGCCGGATCCGGTCGACCCGCCGCGGCCCCATCATCCGCAGCACGGCGGGCGCGTAGCGCATGCCGAGGCGGTCGATGAGGGAGCCGACCGCGCTCGTGCGCGTGGCCCCGACCTCCAGGGCCAGCGCCAGGTCGGGCGGCAGCCTGGCGTCGCGGCGGATCAGCGCAAGGCCGTACGCGATGCCGCCGACGCTCAGCGCGAACAGGGCCGCCAGCAGGAGTGCCACGCGTCCCACCCCCTCAGACGTCGATCTTGGACATGCGGCGGACCAGGAAGAACCCCACCGCGTACAGCGCGACCGCGACGACCACCGCCGCCTGCCCGACGAAGGAGCCGGTCATCCGCTCCAGCGCCCCCGGCATCACCCGGTCGAGCAGCAGCAGGGCGCCGAGGCCGATGGCCGGGACCGCGTACGCCGTGACGGTCACCTGGGAGAGCTGGGTGCGGACCTCGCGCCGGGTCTCCTTACGCTCCTCCAGGGTGCGGGTGAGGTTGCGCAGGGACTGCACGACCGTGCCGCCCGCGCGGTTGGAGAGGACCAGCGTCGTGACGAGGACGACGAGTTCGCGGGAGGGCAGGCGTTCGGCCAGCTCGCCGAGGGCCTCGTCGATGGAGTGGCCGACGGCCAGCCGGTCGGAGACCCGGGCCAGTTCTTCCCCGGCCGGGTCCTCCAGCTCCTCGGCCGCCATGGCGAGGGCGGTGCGCAGGGCGAGGCCCGCGCCGGTGGCGTTGGCCAGGACGCGGGAGAGTTCGGGCAGCTGGTTGATGAACTTCTCGATCCGCTTGGTGCGCTGCCAGTTGAGGAACGCGAAGGCCGCCCACAGGCCGATGAGGCCGGCGACGGGGCCGAAGAACGCCGCCAGGAACGTCGCGGCGACCAGCCACAGCCCGGCCACCCCGGCCACCGTCCACACCAGGAACTCGCCCGGGGTGAGGTCCAAGCCGGTGGCGGCGAGCTGGAGTTGGATGCGGCGGCCCAGGCCCGTACGGCGCAGTCGCCGGTCGACCCCGGCGAACCGGCGCCGCCGCCCGGAGGCGGGCCCGGCCGAGGTCAGCCGCTCGACCAGCTCCTGGCGGCGCGCGCGCCCGGAGGCGTACACCCGTACGCCCGCGACCGCGAGTGCGCCGCCGAGGAGGGTGGCGCCGAGGGTCAGGGTGACCAGCTGATCCAGGCTCATCTAGCGGGCCTCCCTCTGGGCCAGTTGGGCGTCGGAGTCCGCGGCGCCGAAGGCGGGCGGGACCGGCTCGCCTGCGAACCGGAGGCGCTCCACGACCTGCCGGGGCAGCGGGAAGTACGCGTACGAGCCGTGCACGGTCCGGTCCGCGCCCATCGGCCGGGCGTCGAACCGGCAGACGGTGGCGATCCGGAAGGTCTCGCGCCCGCGCGAGGAGAGGAACGCGATCTCGCTGACCTTGCGCGAGCCGTCGGCGTGCCGGGTGAGCTGGACGATGCAGTCGACCGCGCTGTTGATCTGGTCCTGGAGCGCCTCGAAGGGGATCCGCACCTCGGACATGGACGCCAGGGTCTGGAGCCGCATCAGCGCGTCCTCCGCGCTGTTGGCGTGCACGGTGGCGAGCGAGCCGTCATGTCCGGTCGACATCGCCTGGAGCATGTCGAGGGTCTCGCCGCCGCGCACCTCGCCGACGATGATGCGGTCGGGCCGCATGCGCAGCGAGTTGCGTACGAGGTCCCGTACGGTGATCCGCCCCTTGCCCTCCACGTTGGGCGGGCGGGTCTCCAGGCGGATGACGTGGGTCTGCTGGAGTTGGAGTTCGGCCGCGTCCTCGACGGTGATGATCCGCTCCCCCTCCGGGATCAGGCCGGAGAGGGCGTTGAGCAGGGTGGTCTTGCCGGAGCCGGTGGCGCCGGACACGATCACGTTGAACTTGGCCCGGACGAGGCCGGACAGCAGCGTCAGCATCTGCCCGTCCAGGGTGCCGAGGCCGATGAGCTCCTTCAGGCGGTACGAGCGCGGGAAGCGGCGGATGGTGAGGGTCGCGCCGGTCAGGGAGAGCGGCGGGATGACGACGTTGACGCGCTCGCCGCTGGGCAGCCGGGCGTCGACCATCGGATTCGCCTCGTCCACGCGGCGGTTGACGGTGGAGACGATGCGCTCGATGGTCTGCATCAGCTGCTCGTGCGAGGCGAAGCGCACGGGCACCTGCTCGACGCGGCCCGCGCGCTCCACGAACACCTGGTCCGGGCCGTTGACCATGATCTCGGTGATCGAGGCGTCCTCCAGCAGCGGTTCGAGCACGCCGAGCCCGAGCGCCTCGTCGACAACCCGGCGGATGAGCTGGGCCCGCTCGGCGGTCGAGAGCACCGGCCCCTCGCGGCTGATGATGTGCCCGAGCACCCGCTCCAGCCGCCCCCGCCGCTCGGCGGCGGCCAGCGAGGACATCTCCGCGAGATCGATCTCCTCCAGCAGCTTGGCCCGGTAGACGGCGACGAGCCGGCCGTCGCCCCGGGAGGCGGCGGGCTCCTCGGGAGCGGTGACACGGGATCTGAGGCTCATGGTGTCGCTCCTAGTCGCGCGGCATCGTTGCGGATCGTTCCGCCGTGCCGAAGGATCCGATGCCCGGGATGACCGAGGGGATGTCGACGCGGGTGGTGGCCGTGGCCTCCTCCGGGCCGCCGGTGACGCTGACGTCCGCCCGGCTCGCGAGCCAGCCGCTGATCGCCGCGCGGCCCGCGGCCGTCGGGTCGGTCGGCGGGTCCTCGTAGGAGGCCGTGCGGGCGGCGGCCCTGGCGGCGGTGCCCGCCTGGGAGACCGTGTACGCGGCGATGCCCAGCTGGATCGCCGCCAGGCCCAGGATGAGCAGGATCGGCAGGAAGCCCAGGAACTCCAGGGAGACCTGGCCGCGCTCCCCGTCCCGAACGCGCCACCGCCGCAGGGAAGTTCGCATGCCTCACCCCTCCTCCGCCGCCCCGGCCTCGCCGGTGACGGTGAACGGGAAGTCCACCGCCCCCGGGAACAGCACCGGCACGCTCAGCCCGACCTCGGCCTTCCACAGCCCCGCGGCCGCGAAGCAGTCGACGTCGGCGCCGTCCCGCCACGCCCGCGGCAGGTCGCCGGTCGCGGCGGCCACGCACGCGCCCTGCCGGTCGCCGCGCGCGGCG
>NZ_LIQY01000571.1 GCF_001418495.1 Streptomyces pathocidini
GGAGTCGCGGCCGGGGGAGGTGGGTGAGCGGCTGCGGTCGGCGGGGGTCAACCACGTCCGCGTACCGGCATTCCTGTCCGGACTCCTGCTGCTGGTCTGGTTCCCGCTGATCACTCGTCAGGTGGGGCACTACACGGCTTATACGGGGTTGCCCGCCGGGGTGTTCCTGGGGCGCTGGCTGCTGATCTCGGCGGGGTTGTTCGCGGTCTCGGGGGTGTGGTTGGTAGTGCGGTTGGTGCGGTGGAGTCCGCGGCTGCGGTCGTGTCAGCGGTTGCGGTTGTGGCTGCCTTCGTGGCTTCGGCGCAAAGCCACGAAGGGCCGCTCGGACGCCACCCATTGATCGGCCGGACGCCAGCCGAGCGGCCCGGCGTACCGCAGCAGCGCCGGGGTGCCGAGGCGCGCCCACGGGAAGACCGAGCCGGCCTCGCTGCTCCCGCCGCCACGACCGTCGTCCACTCGTACCCGTACCCGCTCGTCCACATCCACCGGTGCCGTCTCGGCGATGAGGAGCCCGCCCGGGGCGAGGAGTTCCGCGACCCGGACGAGGAGCACGCGCGGGTCTCCGCCGATGCCGATGTTGCCGTCCACGAGCAGTGCCGTGCCCCAACGGCCTTCGCCGGGAAGGGAGTCGAAGACCGATCGGCGCAGGGCCGTGCCGCCCAGCCGGACCGTGCGGTCGACGGCGGCCTGGCTCACGTCGATGCCGAGCGTCTGGTGCCCTCGCGCGGACAGCGCCGCGACCAGGCGGCCGGGGCCACACCCTATGTCGAGCACGGGTCCCTCGCAGCGCCGCAGCGCCGACAGGTCGGAGGCGTCCGCCCCCGCACACCACCGCTCGATATCCAACGGCAGCAGCCACCCGTCACTCCGCCGCAGAAACAACGGCCCCTGCCCGCTCCGCAAGGCATCGGCGTAGGGGTCGGCGCCCCAGGATGCGCCCCAACCCGCGTACGTGCCAGCCGAGTCGGCTCCACCGAGCGACACGGTGGTGCTCACTGCCCGGCCCCCGGCCGCCTGTTGTTCCGGCGTCTGTCGGCCCGGTCCTCGGCAGGAGGAGGGTCGAGGGTCCGGGCAACGCAGCCCGGGTCTGGCGTGTCTCGGTTCGCGGTGTCCCGGGGCCGGGCGCCCTGGTCCGCGGTGTCCGTGCTTCCGGCTTCCCCACGCCCGGCCACACGGCCCGCGGAGTCGCGGCGTACGCCGCTCGTGCCCCCGGCGTGCCTCTGCTCGGCGTCCTCCCGCTCGGCGCCCGGGCGCGCGGTGTCCCCGTCGGCAGGGCCCGGGGCCTGCGTGCCCCGTCCCATCCGATCGCCCACCAGCCGGGTGTACGTGGCGGCGAAGGCACCGTGCGGGGCCGTGGCGGCGACGTGGGTGGCGTCGGTGGCCGTGTCGACGTCGCGCAGGGGCGGCAGGTCGCGGACGGTGAGGCCCGCGCGTGTCAGCCGCTCGCGCTGGACGGCGCCGGTCTCCGGGGCGGACATGGGGACCCCGCGCAGCAGCGCGGGGTCCGGGGCCGCCAGACCCAGCGCCCAGAACCCACCGTCCTCGGCAGGCCCGAACCAGGCCCCGCAATCCCGCCACGCGTCCGGCCCGAGCGCGGGGGCCAGCAGGGCGCGGGTGACCTGCGGGGTGTCCATGCCAATCAGCAGCGTGGGCCCCTCGCTCGCCGCGAACGCTGCTGCCAGCCGCTCGTCGAGCCCGCCCGCGCACTGCGGTACGACGTCGAAGCCCGGCGGCAGCCAGGAACCCGGCCGTCCGTCGAGGACGACTGTGCGGCGGCGGGCGGGCAGTTCGGCGACGGCGCGCAGGGTGTCGGCGAGCGCGGCCTCGGCCAACTCCGCTGCCTCGTCGGGGCTGAAGGGCGGAGTGAGCCGCGTCTTGACCCGGCCGGGCACGGGCTCCTTCGCGATGACGAGCAGAGCGGTCGGCCCGTACGGGGCGGCGCGGCAGCCGGTCGGCCCCTCGTCGACATGACGACCGGTCATGAGGCCATCCCCGTCCCATCCGTTGGCCGGAGCTTGGGGCGGAGGTCCTGTGTGGTGCCATCCGGTGGTGGGGCGTTGGGACCAGGGTCCTGTGCGATGTCGCCCAGCGGGCGGGGACCGGATTCGGGGTCCGGCGGGCTCCCGCCCGATGGCCGGCGTGTTCCCGTGGGCCCAGGCCGCCCCGGCCCCACCCCCGGTGGCCTCGCCAGTACCGCTCTCATGTCGCGCACCGCGTGCCACGTGCCGCGCCACGTGCCCGTGACCTTGGACTTTCCGGCGCGGGGCACGTACGGGACGTCCGTCTCGCGCACCCGTAGCCCGGCGTCGGAGGCCCGTACCACCATCTCCAGCGGGTAGCCGCTGCGGCGGTCCGTGAGGGCGAGGGACAGCAGGTCCTCGCGGCGAGCGGCCCGCATGGNNCGACTTGGCGTACGAGTGCGGGCAGCAGCCCCAGGTCGAGCGATCCGTCGCAGTCGCAGAAGCACACGTACTCCGCCTCGGCCGCCAGGAGCCCGGCATGGCAGGCGGACCCGAAGCCGCGGCGCGGCTCCTGCACGACGGTGGCGCCGAGCGAGCGGGCGATCTCCGCCGAGCCGTCCGTGGACCCGTTGTCGACGACGATCGCGCGCCAGCCCGCGGGTACGCGGCCCAGCACCTCGGGCAGCGCGGCAGCCTCGTCCAGGCAGGGGAGGACGACATCGGCCCGGAGGGCCGGGGCCGGGTTCAGGCCGGGGCTCGGATCCGGGGCGGGACCAGAGGCAGGGCCCGGGTTCGCGGTGGAGTCGGTCACGCTCCTCACCCTACGGAGTCGAATCGGACATTCCGGACCGTGGATCCTTACGAAACACGGACGTCGGCCGATCCGTACCACCGCGCCCACGCGCCATACCGACCCCGGTGCCACAGTTGCCGTACCGTCGCTTATACACATCT
>NZ_LIQY01000572.1 GCF_001418495.1 Streptomyces pathocidini
TCCCGGGGTACCCACCGCCGCCGGGGCCGACGCCCCGTCTACCCCGTCCGCGCCGCAGACACCCGCGGCCAGTTCGGCGAAGTACCGCGCGAACCGGCGCCGTTCACGGCGACCGTAGGGCCGCCCGTACGCCCGCGCATGCGACCGGGCGTGCGCCCCCGGGCGCGGGCCCGCGTGCAGCGGCTCGCCGTCCGGGCTCCACTCCTCCGCCGTCCCCCACAGTGGCGCGGTCCGCACCCGTCGCACCTGTGGCGGCAGTTCGAGGCGGCCGGTGGCCTCCTGCCGTTCGCCCCGGCTCAGCGCGTAGACCTCGAACTCGTGGTCCGCGAGCCCGCGCACGAGCCGGTCGCACCACACTCTGGCCTCACCGGTCGCGTACGGATATCCACCCTCCGTAAGCAGTCCAACGCGCACGCGTGCACCCCCGATCTCGGTCTGGTCAGCCGCCAACTGGCAGCGGGAAGACGGTAAGCGGGTACACCGGTGGCGCGACGGACGGTTGTCCGTCGCGCCACCGGAAGGGGTGAACGGTCGTGACTTTCGCGGCAGATGGGCGTTGCGACCCGCTAAGGCTCCGGCCGCGGAACACTCCCCGGAAGCCGCCGGGCCCACCGTCGCGGCTCCTGGGGAGCGGTTCAGACCCGGGCCAGTTCGCGCCGGGTTGTGCGCCGGGCGGCCGCGAGCACCGGGTCAAGCGCCGGCACAGCGGCCAGCAGCTCGCGGGTGTACGCGTGCCGGGGCGCGCAGTACACCTCTGCGACCGTGCCCTGTTCGACGATCCGCCCCCGGCGCATCACCGCGACCCGGTCGCTGACCCGGCGGACCACCGCCAGGTCGTGCGCAATGAAGACCAGCGCGAGCCCCAGCTCGCGCCGCGACTCGAACTTTCGGCCCGTGTCAATGCGGATCAGGGCCTGCCCGTCAACTGGCCGGGAACGGCCAGGAGTTGGGCTTGCAGGTGACACCGTCCGTCGTCAGGTACTTGGTCTGCTGGAGCATGACCGGCGCCGGCGCGCCCTGCTTCGGGCACTTCTCGTGGTTGTGCCCGAGCCGGTGCCCCACTTCGTGGTTGATCAGCATCTGCCGGTAGGCGAACATCCGGTCGTGGCCGTAGGTCTCGGCGCCCTGCGCCCAGCGGTACGCGTTGATCATGACGCGCTCGGTGGAGGCGGAGTCGCAGGAGACGTTGTCGACGGTCGTGTCGAGCCCGGACCTGGCGCACCACTTCGCGGTGGTGCCGGGGCTGGCGAGAGTGATCACCCAGTCCGCCTCCCTGCCCGCGACCCGCTCGAAGGTGCGGGTGCCGCCGTGGCCCCAACTCCGGTCGTCGTTCAGGGTCTTGTGCACGGCCTCCGCGAACAGCTTGCCGTCCAGCGGCAACCCCTGCTCGACGTCCACGCGGTACCGCACGACCTGTCCCTTGCCGGGCGCCTTCTCGTGCCCGCCGACGGCCTGGAAGTCCCCGGAGCCGGTGAGGTGGGAGGACAGCTCGTACGGGGCGGCCATCCTGCCCTCGTACGAGGTGGGGGCCTGCGGCGGCTCGGCGGGCGTCTGGCGGCTGCCGCCGCGGGTGGCGTCGTACGCGTCGTGGCGCGGCGCCCCGGTCGCCGCGGAGGACTCGGAGCCGTCCCGGCCGCCGTCGGCCACCTGCCCGGCGACCACGACGGCCAGCACGGTGGTGACGGCAGCCGCGGCGACCCCGGCGAAGGCCCGGCCCTTGCCGCCCTTGGCCCGCCGGGGCCCGGGTATACCACCGTCGGCCTCGTCCGGCTCACTGCCGCCGTCGCCCCCACCGGGCGGCGGATTCGCACCACCGAACCTCTCGTCGTCGAAGGCGTCGAAGGCGTCGATGTACTCCTGCCGGGGCCGCGGCACGAACACCCCGGCGGGCGCGCCGGCACCGCTCCTGGCGCCGGCGGGCGCGTCGGCACCGGTCCCGGCCGAAGGGGCCGCGGACTGCGCCCCGCTCCCTCCGGCGGCGGCACCCGCCGCCGGAGCGCCCTGCGCGGCCCCAGGGGAATCCGGCCGCACCCGCGCCCCGGCGGAAAGGACCCCGAACCGCGGCGGGCGCGCCTCGGCAGCGCGGGTCGGCGGGCCGCCGAAGACCGACTCGTCCCGGCCGAGCGGGTCGGCGGCGCCCCCGACAGCCGGAGAGGCCGACCGGAGCCCGCGTGATCCGGCGGCGGAGGCCGGCGGCCGACCGCCGGACACCGGCGCGCCCTGCACGGGCGTGCCCGTCCCGGCCCCGCCGGAAGGAACAACGGGCCGGGCGCCACGCGGCGGGCGCCCACAGGACACGGGCACACCGGCGGCTTCCGCGCGCGG
>NZ_LIQY01000573.1 GCF_001418495.1 Streptomyces pathocidini
CGACCGCCTCGTCCTCGTCGGTGAAGCGGTAGACGGAGACGACCGGGCCGAAGGTCTCCTCGGCGCACACGGCCATCGGCGCCTCGACTCCGTCGAGGACGGTCGGCTCGTAGAAGTACGGGCCGATGTCGGGGCGGGCGCGGCCGCCCGCGAGGACCTTCGCGCCCTTGTCGCGCGCCTCGTCCACGTGCCGTACGACGGCGTCCAGTTGGCGCTGCCCGGCGAGCGAGCCCATCTCGGCGCCGTACGCGAGGGCCGTGGACAGCCGCATCGCCTTCGTGCGCGCGACGAACCGCGCCAGGAACGCCTCGGCGACCGACGTGTGGACGTACAGCCGCTCGATGGACTCGCACAGCTGGCCAGCAGAGGAGAAGCAGGCGCGCAGCGCGCCCTGCGCGGCCTTGTCCAGGTCGGCGTCGGCGAGCACCAGCATGGCGTTCTTGCCGCCGAGTTCGAGCGAGCAGCCGACCAGCCGGGCGGCGGCCCGCTGGGCCACGTCGCGGCCGGTGCGGGTGGAGCCGGTGAAGGCCACGTAGTCGGCGTGCTCGACGACCGCCGGGCCGACGACCGGGCCCTCGCCGAGCACGACCTGCCACGCCTCGGCCGGCAGCCCCGCCTCGACCAGCAGGTCGCGTGCCCACAGGGCGGTCAGCGCGGTCTCGGTGTCGGGCTTCATGACGACCGCGTTGCCCGCGGCAAAAGCCGGGAGGGCGTCGCCGACGGACAGCGAGAGGGGGTAGTTCCAGGGGGCGATCAGGCCCACCACGCCCTTGGGCCGGCGCAGTTCGGTGACCTTGGTGAGGACGGGGACGGCGCCGGTGTGGGACCTGGGCCGGAGGAGGGCGGGGGCCCTGCGCCCGTAGTAGCGGGCGGTGAGGGAGACCTCCTGCACCTCCTCGTGCGCGTGCAACCGCGTCTTGCCCGTCTCGACCTGGATCAGGTCGAGCACCTCGTCCTGGCGGGCCAGCAGCAGGTCGTGGAAGCGCAGGAGCACGGCCGCCCGCTGCCGTACGGGCGTACACGCCCAGGCCCGCTGCGCCTCGCGCGCCCGCGCGAACGCCCCGGCCACGTCCTCGGGCGTGGCCTCGGGCAGCTCGGCCAGCCGCTCCCCGGTGAACGGGGTGTGGCCGGCCGTCCGGCCCGTCCCGGTGACCCCGCGCGTGAGCTGCACGACCAGTTCGGGCGTGACCACGTCGGCGACGGTACGGGTGCCCGCCGGGGCCGGGAGGACGGGGTTGCC
>NZ_LIQY01000574.1 GCF_001418495.1 Streptomyces pathocidini
GCTGGGCGCGCGGATCGTGCTGCACAGCGCGACCAAGTACCTCGGCGGGCACGGCGACGTGCTCGGCGGAGTCGTCGCCTGCGACGAGGAGTTCGCCCGGCGGCTGCGCCAGGTCCGGTTCGCCACCGGCGGCGTCCTCCACCCGCTCGCCGGCTACCTCCTGCTGCGCGGCCTGGCCACCCTGCCCGTACGCGTACGGGCAGCGTCCGCGACCGCGGCGCGCCTCGCCGAGCGGCTGGCCGCCGACCCGCGCGTCGCCCGCGTCCACTACCCGCGGATCGGCGGCGCGATGGTGGCCTTCGAGGTGTACGGGGACCCGCACGAGGTGATCGCCGGGGTGCGGCTGATCACCCCGGCCGTCAGCCTCGGCAGCGTCGACACGCTCATACAGCACCCGGCCTCGATCAGCCACCGGATCGTGGCCGAGGGCGACCGCCGCGCCCACGGGGTGGGCGACCGACTGCTGCGGATGTCGGTGGGACTGGAGGACGAGGAGGACCTGTGGCGCGATCTCGACGTCGCCCTCGCCGCGGCCGAAACAGCGGCCGCCTCCGGTGAACGATCGGAAATCTTCGGCTAGTTCGGCCGCGCGTGGCCTGGTCGGGCCCGGCCGGTGTGGCTGGATGCGGCGGCTGCCTCCGGTGAACGGGTGGGAACCCCCGGCTAGTTCAGCCGGATGAGGTCCGGTCGGCGGGGTTTCGGCCAGGTCGGTGTGGCTGAAACGGTTGCCGTCCTCCGGCGAACGGGCGGGAATCCGCGGCTAGTTCAGTCGCGCGTGGTCCGCCGTCGCGTCGGCTGCGGGCTCTCGCGTGCCGTACGGGCCGTCGTGCGGGCCGTGGTGGCCGAAGGGGGACAGGCCGAGGCGGGCGGTGACGACCATGGTGCCCTCCTCGATCCGGTGCTCCAGCGGCAGACCGAGCCCCCGCATCGCGGCCAGCATGCCGGTGTTCGAGGACTGCGTCACCGCGTACACGTTCCCGCAGCCCGTCTCGACCGCCAACGCGACCAGCCGGTGCAGCAGTTCGGCGCCGATGCCCCGCCGCTGCCAGGCATCCTCGACGATGAGCGCGACCTCGGTCTCGTCCCCGTCCCACATCAGGTGGCCCAGCGCGACGATCCGGCCCGAGGCGCTCTCCACGGCGAGGGTGTGGCCGTGGCGGGGGCTCAGCAGGTGGGCCAGGTACTTGTCGGCGTCGCCGACCGGGCCGTGGTAGCGCAGCCCCAGGGTGCGTTTCGAGCAGCGCCCGTGCATCGCGAGCGCCGCGTCGAGGTCGGCGGTGTCGGCCCGCCGTACGGTGATCTCGTTCGCCTCCGGCAGGGTCAGAACGTCAGTCATGCGACCACCCTGCCTGACGGGTGTTGCGTGATCACGAACGCTCTGTGACCGGCGGGTTAAGGACGGCTTGGACTGCTTATGGCCTGATTTCGACCTTGGCCGAATATCTGGCCTCCAGGGCCTGAGTGCCCCCGGCGACGGCCCAAGCGTGCCCTCGCCCATCACGGCCCAAGCGCCTCAGTCACGCCCCTACCCGTGACCGCCCCGCCCCTCACTGCCCCACGCGTCCAGGTCGCAGCGTCTTGGTGAACAGTACGGCCCCTCCCTGCTCGCGCAGACGTACCGTCAACTCGCCGCTGTGGCCGTCGATATCCGCCTCGCCGTAGAACTGGAAGCCCTCGGCGGGTGAGACGTTCGCGCGCGTCGGGGCCTTCACGAACACCCGCTCCGGGCCGAACGTCGCGTCCAGCGCGTTGGCCGGGAACGCACCCGCGTTGAGCGGCCCGGACACGAACTCCCAGAACGGCGCGAAGTCACCGAACGCCGCCCGTGCCGGGTCGTAGTGCTGCGCCGAGGTGTAGTGCACATCGGCCGTCAGCCACACCGTGCCCGTGATCCGCCGGTGCTTGATGTGGCGCAGCAGCTCCGCGATCTGGAGCTCACGCCCCAGCGGAGCCCCCGGAGCGCCCTGCGCGACCGCCTCGAAGTCCGCCGTACCGTCCGGCACGACCAGCCCGAGCGGCATGTCGGAGGCGATCACCTTCCACACCGCCTGCGAGCGCGCCAACTCCCGCTTCAGCCAGGCCAGTTGCTCGGACCCCAGAATGCCCTGCGCGTCCTTCACCTGCCGCCCGGGCGAGTTCGCGTTCCGATGCGTACGCATGTCCAGCACGAACACATCCAGCAGCGGGCCGTGCCGGACCACCCGGTGCACCCGGCCCTCACCGTTGGCCCGCAGCGAGGAGAGGGGGAAGTACTCGGCGAACGCCCGCCGAGCCCGCGCCGCGAGCACGTCCACCCGCTTCTCGGTGTAGCGGGCGTCGTCCAGGATCTCGCCCGGGTACCAGTTGTTGACCACCTCGTGGTCGTCCCACTGCACGATCGACGGCACCTGCGCGTTGAACCGCCGCAGGTCCTCGGCCAGCAGGTTGTAGCGGAAGTTCCCGCGGTACTCCGCGAGCGTCTCGGCGACTTTCGCCTTCTCCTCGGTCGTGACGTTCCGCCAGGTCCGGCCGTCCGGCAGTGCCACCGATGCTGCCAGCGGCCCGTCGGCGTAGATGGTGTCGCCGCTGCACAGGAAGAAGTCGGGGTTCCGGCGGCGCATCTCCTCGAAGATCGGATAGCCCCCGCCCCGCTCGGGGTTGATGCCCCAGCCCTGCCCGGCCAGGTCCCCCGACCACAGGAACCGCACCCCGTCCGAGCGCCGCGTCGGCGCCGTACGGAACGTGCCGTACACCGGCTCGCCCGTACGCCGCGGATCCTCCGGGTCGGCGAGCACCACCCGGTAGTGCACCTGCTGGCCCGGCGGCAGCCCGCGCAGCGGCACCGTCCCGGTGAAGTCGGTGCCAGGGCCGGTCAACGGGCCCGGTACGCGCCGCGCGTTGCGGAAGGACTCCGTCGCCGAGGTCTCCACCACCACCCGGGCCGGCCGGTCGGACCGCACCCACACCAGGCCCGAGGAGGACGTCACGTCTCCGACCTGCATACCCCAACGGGCCGACGGCCGCCCCGACAGCGCCTGCGCGGGCGCCGCCCAGGCCGGCGGCAGCGCGGCCGGCACCGCCAGGCCCGCTGAGGCCGCAGCCCCGCCCCGCAGCACCGCGCGCCGCCCCACTCCCTGACCGGATCCCCGTTCCATTCCGCAACCTCCCCTGTCCACCGGCCGCTCTCCCGGCCGTCCGTGATGCCGTCCTGTTGCTACCGGCTTGCTACCGGCACCAGATGCCCGGCAGCGGAACCCCCAGTGAACAACCGGATGCAGGCCCCCGGAAAGCGGCACGCCGTACGCGGGCGGGAACGCGCGCTAGGACGAAGTGCCGCGCCGAATCTCGTAGTTGAAGTCGGCGTGCCCGAACCTCCCCATCAGCGTGAACCAGAACGGCATCAGCATCTCCGTGCAGCGCGCCGACTCGATGCCGCCCAGGTCCAGGATCCGCTCCGCGGGCCAGCCGAAGTCGCCCAGCAGCGCCACCGCGTCGGCCTTGGCCTCGGCGCTGTCCCCGCAGACGAACAGCTGGTGGTCGCCCGGCACCCGGCCCGGCTCCACCATGACCTGGCAGTTGACGGTGTTGAGGGCCTTGACCACCCGCGCGTCCGGGAAGCGGCGCTGGATCCGCGCGCCCACGCTGTCCGATTCCACCGGCGACAGGCGCAGCCGCCCCTCCTCGAAGAAGAGCGGATTGCACGCGTCGATCAGCAGCTTGCCGCCCAGATGCGCCGCGCCCGCCGCCTCCAGCGCCTCCAGTGCCGCGGTGCCCGTGACCGCGTTGACCACCCGCTCGCCGAACGCCGCCGCCTCCGCGAACGTCCCCGTGCCCGCGCGCGGACCGGCCTCCGAAGCCCACGCCAGCGCCTTCTCGTTGCTCTTGCTCCGTGAGCCCATCACCACGTCGTGGCCCAGCTCGACCAGCTTGCCCGCCAGGGTCCGGCCGACGTCGCCGGTGCCCAGTACGCCGTACTTCACCACACCTCCCGGGACGGGCCGCCACGGTCGGGGCGGCCGGCAGGGTCATTGTGTTGCGTCACGCAGCGTTTGCGTCTGGACACGGCGCGGTCATTCGGGTGGGATGTCTGCCATGGCCACGGACACCGCCGGCGCCGCCGCCGACGCCTTCGAGGAGCAGCGCCCCCTGCTGACCGGGGTCGCCTACCGCATGCTCGGCCGGGCGGCCGACGCCGAGGACGTCGTCCAGGAGGCCTGGCTGCGCTGGGCGCGCACCGACCGGGAGACCGTATGCGAGCCCCGCCCCTATCTCGTACGCGTCACCACCCGGCTCGCCCTCGACCGGCTGCGCCAGATCGGTTCCCGGCGCGAGACCTACGTGGGCCCGTGGCTGCCGGAGCCCATCGCCACCGACTACGCGGGCACGGTCCCGGACGCCGCGGAGCGGATGGCGCTCTCGGACTCCGTGTCGCTGGCCGTGCTGGTCGTGCTGGAGTCCCTCTCCCCGCTGGAGCGCGCGGTGTTCGTGCTCCGCGAGGCCTTCGGCTTCCCGTACGCGGAGATCGCCGGGATCCTGGAGCGCGCCGAGCCCGCCGTACGCCAACTCGCGGGCCGCGCGCGGCGCCACGTCGCCGAGCGGCGGCCCCGCTTCGCCGTGGACCCGACCGAGCGGCGCGACCTCACCGAGCGGTTCCTCGCGGCCGCGGGCGGCGGCGACCTCGACGGGCTGCTGGCGCTGCTCGCGCCCGACGCCCGGCTGGTCGGCGACAGCGGCGGCAAGGCCAAGGCGCCGCTGCGGGTCCTGGAGACCGCGGACAAGGTCGGCCGCTTCCTCGCCGCCGTCGCCGTAAAGCCGCTCTTCGAAGGCGAGTTCCGGATCCGGGAGATCAACGGCGCCCCGGCCGTGCTGGTGCTCTCCGGCGGGAAGCCGGACAGCGTGCTCTCCCTGGACGTGACCGAGGACGGCCGCATCGGCTGCGTGTACATCATCCGCAACCCCGACAAGCTCGCCCTGCTCGCGCCTTGAACGGCGCCGGGCGCCACAGACGCGGCGGCCCCGCGCCGTACGGGTTACATCCCGCCCGCGACCCGCAGCACGGCCCCCGTGGTGTACGAGGCCTCCGCCGACAGCAGCCAGGCGACCGCGCCCGCGACCTCCTCCGGTTCGCCGGGGCGGCCCATCGGGATCCGGTCCGCCCGGCGCCAGGGCCGCTCCGGGTCGCCCATCGCCGCGTGGATATCGGTGACGATCATGCCGGGCTGCACGCAGTTGACCCGGATCCCCTCCGCCGCCAGCTCCTTGGACAGGCCCACGGTCATCGCGTCCACGGCCGCCTTGCTCGCCGCATAGTGCACATAGTCGCCGGGGGAGCCCAGCGTCGCGCCGCCCGAGGAGATGTTGACGATCGCCCCGCCGCTGCCGCCGTACCGGGTCGACATCTCCCGTACGGCCCGGCGCGCGCACAGCAGCGCGCCCGTCACGTTGACGTCCACCACGCGGCGCATCACCTCGGGCGAGGTGTCCGCGAAGCGGCCCAACGGGCCGGTGATTCCGGCGTTGTTGACCAGCCCGGTAACCGGGCCCAGCTCCGCCCCGACCGTGTCGAACAGTGCCTCGACCCGCTCGTCCGCGCTGGTGTCGACCTGGACGGCCACGCACCGCGCGCCGGCCTCGCGTACGGCGGCCGCGGTCCGCTCGGCCGCCTCGCGGTCGCGCTCGTAGCCGATGCCGATCCGGTGGCCGGCCGCCGCCAGCCGTACGGCGACCGCGGCGCCGATGCCCCGGCTGCCTCCGGTGACCACCGTGACGTGGTCCTTGGCCTGGTCCATCGCTCGCCGCCTCCCACTGGGCCGATGATCGGCGACGCTACACCGGGGCGGGCCGGGAGCGTTCCGCCGGGACCGTCGCCGGCGGCCCGGTCCCCGCCGCGGATGCGCGAATGCCGTGTGAACGGTGTGCGGCGTTGCCGTGCAAGAGGGTTCGTCCGAACCAGGATTGGTCTTGACCAAGTGGGGGTGCCGACTTATGGTCGCAGGAGTAGTGCAAGAACCTTTAATAAACAAGGGCGTCAAAAATCCCGCTGGGGACACGGTGATTGCGGAGGACAGGGTGGGGACCACGCAGCTCGAAACGGTGCCGGAGCCCAAGTACTGGCACCTGAAGACCGTGCTCAGCGACGCGCTGGACTCCGAGTTCGAGGTGGGCGAGATCCTGCCCAACGAGCGGGAGCTCGCCGCCCGGTTCGGCGTCGCGCGGGCCACCCTCCGCCAGGCGCTCGAGCAGCTCGAACTCGAAGGACGCCTCCAGCGCAGACGCGGCGTGGGCACCACGGTCGCCCCGCCCCGCATGGGCGTGGACGTCGGCGGCGAACAGCAGAGCTGGCCGGGCTCCACGGCCGACGGCTGGCAGCCCGTCGGCTGTGAGGAGGCCGCACCCCCCGCCGCGATCGCCCGGCTGCTGGGCGCGCGTCCCGGGGAGCCGGTGCACACCGTGCGCCGCAGCCGGATCACCCACGGCCAGACCGTCGCCGCCGAACTGCTCTACGTGCCGGGCGGATCCGTGCCCGGCCTCACCGCCATCGGCGACCGGGGCGCACCGCACGCCCGCGCTGTGCTGCGCGAGCTGCGGCGGCTCGAACTCGAGGGCCAGGAGCGGGCGGTGGAGCTCGGCTCGGCCCGCGCCGACGACGCCAAGCAGCTGGACCGGCTCCCCGGCGCACCCGTCCTGGTGGTCACCACCCGCTACGTCTCGGGTGGCCGTACGGTCGCGGTGGCCGTCGCCACGTACCGTGCGGACACCTGCCGCCTGACGTTCGGCGAGACCGGCTCGGTCCAGATCACCCACCACGAGGAGAGCCGCCGGGCCTCCTGAGGCCCTCCTGAGGCGGCTCGTCCAGCGATCGATGCGGTTCGCTCAGCGAAGCGCGGCGGCGGTGGGCTCCACGGCGAACAGCTCCGACTCCACATGGTCAAGTGCGAGTCGGAGCGCGCCCGTTGCCACCGCCGCCTCGCCGAGCATCGACAGCACGACCCGGGGCGGCCGCAGGCAGTAGCGGTCCAGCTCGCCGCGGAGCGGCCCCAGCACGTCGTCCACGTCCGAGGCCCAGCCGCCGATCACCACCAGCTCCGGGTCCAGCGCCAGCACCAGGGCCGCCACGTCGTGCACCAGCCGCTGCACGAACCGCTCGACGGCCTGCCGCGCCGGCGCGTCGCCCTCCCGGGCCCGCGCGAACACCCGCGCCACCGCCCCCTCGTCGAGCGGGGACAGCGGCTCGCCGGTCGTGGACAGCACCTGCTCCGGGGTCGCCTCCCGCCCCAGCAGGTGCAGCGCGCCGATCTCCCCGGCCGCCCCGCCGAAACCCCGGTGCAGCCGGCCGCCGATGAGCGAGCCGGCGCCCGGGCTCAGCCCGGCCAGCACGAACACCACGTCGTCCGACTCGACGCCCGCGCCCTTCCAGTGCTCGGCCACCGCGGCCGCGTTGGCGTCGTTCTCCACCAGCACCGGGCAGCGGAAGGAGCGCCGCAGCCGCTCGCCGAGCGGCAGCCCGGTCCAGCCGGGCAGCGCGGTGCACAGCCGCACGCTGCCGTCCGCCGCCAGGACCCCGGGCGTGCCCACGCCCACCGCCCGCAGCGAGGAGCGGGCCACCCCCGCGCGCCGCAGGAGGTCGGCCACCAGCCAACGGGCCTTCTCCAGGCGCTCGTCCGCCAAGGCCGCCTCCGCCACCTCGTGGGCGGCGGAACCGGTGACCCGGCCGCGCAGATCGGAGAGCAGGACGGAGATCCGGTGCGAGCCGATCTCGATGCCCAGCAGGTGCCCGGCCTCGGCGCGGAAGCGGAACCGCCGCGCGGGCCGCCCCTGGCGGCGCGCCTCGCCCTCCTCGGCGGGCACCTCGGTCACCAGACCGCTCTCGATCAGGCCCTCGACGACCCCCTCGACGGTCGGCCGCGACAGGCCCGTGGACTGGACGAGGCCGGTGAGCGTGGCGGGGCCGGCGTCCCGCAGCGCGTGCAGCACCACGGCCGAGTTGATCCGTCGCAGCAGGGAGGGGTCCCCGCCGGTGAGCCGCGCCAATCCGGCCCCCTTTCCCGTGCGTTCGAGCCGGATCGTAGCCGCTGGAACGCCTGCTCGACAGCCGTACGGCGGTCCCCGGACCTCAGGCCACGGGCAGGCCCGCGGCCTCCCGCAGCCGCCCGAACTCCTCGGCCATCGCCGCCGCCGACCAGTGCGCGTTGAGCCCGCTGGGGTTGGGCAGCACCCACACCCGCGTGGAGCCGACGGTGCGCTCCTGCGGCCCCACGCGCGCGTGCCGGTCGCCGAAGGCGACGCGGTACGCGGTCACACCCACCACGGCGAGCCACCGCGGCCCGTACCGCTCCACCTTCTCGAGCAGCATCCGCCCGCCCGCGCGCAGCTCCTCGCCCGTGAGCTCGTCCGCCCGCGCCGTCGTACGGGCCGCGACGTTGGTGATGCCGAGCCCGTACGAGAGCAGTTCCCGCTGCTCCGAGGGGTGCAACTGGCGCGGTGTGAACCCCGAGGCGTGCAGCACCGGCCAGAAGCGGTTGCCGGGCCGGGCGAAGTGGTGGCCCGTGGCGCCCGACATCAGGCCGGGGTTGATGCCGCAGAACAGCACGTGCAGGCCGTCGGCGAGCACGTCCTCGATGGTCTTGCCGCGGGCGGCCGCCAGCTCTTCGGGAGTCGGCCGGGGCGCCCGACGCCGGTTCGACGGCGGCTGGTTCGACGGCGGCCGGGAGGACGGCGGCCGGGGCGCCGGAGGCTTCAGAGGATCGCCCCGGGGGAGTAGGCGGCGGCCTCCGGGTGCCGGGCCGCGACCTCCTCGATCCGCCGCACGACCTGCGCGACCTGGTCCGAGGCGGCGCCGGTGAAGGACAGCCGGTCGGCCATCAGGGCGTCCAACTGCCCCCGGTCCAGCGGGATCCGCTCGTCCGCGGCGAGCCGGTCCAGCAGCTCGTTGCGCTCCGCGCCCTTCTCGCGCATCGCGAGCGCGGACGCCACCGCGTGCTCCTTGATGACCTCGTGCGCGACCTCCCGGCCGACCCCGGCCCGCACCGCGCCCATCAGCACCTTGGTGGTGGCCAGGAACGGCAGGTAGCGGTCGAGCTCGCGGGCCACGACCGCGGGGAAGGCGCCGAACTCGTCGAGCACCGTCAGGAAGGTCTCCAGCAGCCCGTCGAAGGCGAAGAACGCGTCCGGCAGCGCGACGCGGCGCACCACGGAGCAGGAGACGTCGCCCTCGTTCCACTGGTCGCCGGCCAGCTCACCGGTCATCGAGGCGTAGCCGCGCAGGATGACGGCGAGACCGTTGACGCGCTCGCAGGAGCGGGTGTTCATCTTGTGCGGCATCGCGGACGAGCCGACCTGGCCGGGCTTGAAGCCCTCGGTCACCAGCTCGTGCCCGGCCATCAGCCGGATCGTCTTGGCGAGCGAGGACGGCGCCGCGGCCAGCTGCACCAGCGCGCTCACCACGTCGTAGTCGAGGGAGCGCGGGTAGACCTGGCCGACCGAGGTGAACGCGTGGCCGAAGCCGAGGTGCTCGGCGATCCGCCGCTCCAGCTCCGCCAGCTTGCCCGTGTCGCCGCCGAGCAGGTCGAGCATGTCCTGCGCGGTGCCCACCGGGCCCTTGATCCCGCGCAGCGGGTAGCGGCCGAGGAGGTCCTCCAACCGGCCGTGGGCGACGAGCAGTTCGTCGGCTGCGGTCGCGAACCGCTTGCCGAGGGTGGTGGCCTGCGCCGCCACGTTGTGCGAGCGGCCCGCCATCACCAGCTCGGCGTGCTCGGCCGCCAGCCGGCCCAGTCGCGCCAGCACCGAGACCGTGCGGTCCCGGACCAGTTCGAGGGAGAGCCGGATCTGCAGCTGCTCGACGTTCTCGGTCAGGTCGCGGGAGGTCATGCCCTTGTGTACGTGCTCGTGTCCGGCGAGGGCGTTGAACTCCTCGATCCGGGCCTTCACGTCGTGGCGCGTGACCTTCTCCCGCTCCGCGATCGAGGCGAGGTCCACCTGCTCCAGCACCCGCTCGTAGTCGGCGAGCGCCTGCTCCGGAACGTCGATGCCGAGGTCCTTCTGCGCGCGGAGCACGGCGAGCCAGAGCCTGCGCTCCAGCGCCACCTTGTGCTCGGGGGACCACAGGACGGCGAGCTCGGTGGAGGCGTAGCGGCCGGCCAGGACGTTCGGAATGCGGGGCTTGGAGGTCACGTGGCCAGATTCTACTGGCCGTAGCCGCAGGCCAGCGCCCCGCCCTGGTCAGAGCTCCGACGCGGGCCCGGCCGCCGACTCGTACGAAGGTCCGAGCGGGAGGTCAGGCCTCGTACGGCAGGAGCTCCGCGCGCTTGGGCGGCAGGCCGTCGCCCGAGGAGCGGCCGGTCAGCCGGCGCCCTATCCACGGCACCAGGTGCTCGCGCGCGAACCGCAGGTGCCCGGCCTGCCGTACGGGCCAGGGCGCGGGTACGGCGGGCGGCAGCGCGGCCCGCCAGTCCTCCGCCGGCTCGTGCCCGAGCGTCTGCCACACCGCCTCGGCCACCCGCCGGTGCCCCTCGGCGTTCAGATGCAGCCGGTCGTCGGCCCACAGCCGGGAGTCGCCCAGCACCTCGGCGCCGAACAGGTCCACCACCACCGCCCCGTGCCGCTGCCCCAGCGTCTCCAGATGCGCGAACAGCCGCTCCATGCGCGGCAGGAAGCGCATCGCCACCGGGCCGCGGCGGGCCGGGCTGCGCATCAGGACGAGCCGTCGGCAGCTCGGCGCGAGCCGGGTGACGGCCTCCTCCAGCCGGTCGCACACCTCGTTCAGGTCGCACTTGGGGCGCAGCGTGTCGTTGAGCCCGCCCACGAGCGTGACCACATCCGCGCCCATGGTCGCGGCGAGGTCCACCTGCTCGTCGACGATCTGCCCGATGAGCTTGCCGCGCACCGCGAGGTTGGCGTAGCGGAAGCCGGGCGCGCGGGCCGCGAGGCGCCCGGC
>NZ_LIQY01000575.1 GCF_001418495.1 Streptomyces pathocidini
TCCATGTACATGGACAAGTCCATCCTCGGCTGCCGCTACGGCTCCTCCCGCCCCCAGCGCGACATCGCCCTCTACGCCGAGCTCTACCGCTCCGGCCGCCTCAAGCTCGACGAACTGGTCACCGAGACCTACCCGGTAGAGGACTTCGCCAAGGCCGCGGACGACGCCCACCACGGGCGCGTGGCCCGGGGGGTTCTCACGTTCTAGGAGAGCCCTCGACCGCCGTCCTCGTGGGCGTGGGTCCGAGGCTCGCGCTCATGGCCGTGAGCGTGGTGGGGGAGTACCGGCTCCACGCGCGCGGGCGCGTTCCGTCGGTCTCGGGCCCCGCTCGCCTCCTCCACCGGCTCCACGCGCGTACGCGGGCGCGTACTGCCGGCCACCCCGGCAGTCCCCATAGGGGGTCGTGGCCGGTGGTCAACTCCCGGATCCGGCACGGAAAGTGCGCCGGTAGGCCGTGAGGGAGACGCCCAGGGCCGTCTGGAGGTGCTGGCGCAGGGAGGCCGGGGAGCCGAGCCCGCGTCGGCCGCGATGCGGTCCACCGGCAGGTCCGTCTCCTCCAGGAGCTGCCGGGCGCATTCCACCCGCTGCCGGACCAGCCACTGCAATGGGCTGACCCCCGTCTCCTCCCGGAACCGCCGCGTGAAGGTCCGCACACTCATCGACCCCCGCCCGGCCATGTCCCGTAGCCGGATGGGCTGTTCGAGCAGTTCCAGGGCCCAGGCGCGGGCCGCGGCCGTGGTGGCGCGCTGCGGCTCGGGCACCGGACGCCGGATGTACTGCGCCTGGCGGTCGTCGCGGTGCGGCGGTACGACACTGCGCCGTGCCACGTCGGTGGCGACGGCCGCGCCGTGGTCGCGCCGCAGGATGTGCAGGCACAGGTCGATCCCGGCGGCCACCCCGGCGGAGGTGAGCACGTCCCCGTCGTCGATGCTGGTCCGGTGACGCAGACACCCCAGCTCCCCCTGAAGGGAGGACCCGCCTTCTCCGCCGCACCCCGCGGGACGCGCGGACCCCGTATCCACCACCTCCGGCGCCCTGTGTACCGCCGCGGCCCTCATGGCGCTGGTCATCCGCCCCGGAATCCGGAGTCTCACGAGGAGTTGAAGCGCCCGAACACCCCGCGGTGGAACAGCAGCGGACCGGCCTCGGCCGCCGCCTCGTCCGCGC
>NZ_LIQY01000576.1 GCF_001418495.1 Streptomyces pathocidini
ATCTTGCGGGGTTGCGGCGCAGGCTGGCCGACTTCGCGGCGGCGCGCGGCTGGCAGCCGTACCACACGCCGAAGAACCTGGCATCGGCGCTGAGCGTCGAGGCGGCCGAACTGGTCGAGATCTTCCAGTGGTTGACTCCGGAGGAGTCGGCGCGGGTGATGGACGATCCGCGGAGCGCGCACCGGGTGGCCGACGAGGTCGCGGACGTGCTGGCGTATCTGCTCCAGTTCTGCGAGGTGCTGGGGATCGACGCGCCGGCGGCGCTCTCGGCGAAGATCGACCGGAACGAGCTGCGGTTTCCGGTGCCGTCGGAGCCACCGGAGCGGCCCGCGCCGCTGGGGCATCCTGGGCCTCCCGCGCCGCCCAAGGGGCTCAAATATCCCGGGAGTCGTAACTCTGCGGAGTGAACGGGTTATCAACAAGCGTACAGTTGTCCACAGAATTCTGAATACCCCTGGCTTTTCGGGCCGTTAGGCATCACGCTGGGTAGTGGTTGGGTGACGGCATCGACCGGGTGCCGGAAGGGCCTAAGGGGGAAGCGTGGATGGACGCGGATCGGTTGATCGGCGCGGTTCGGCACGCCTTGGCGCACTCGCGGGCGGCCGAGGAGATCGTGGTCGAGGCATGGCAGGCACAGGCGTTGGCGCAGGCGGTGGGCAGTCACCTTGCGGTCAACGGCCCCGCGGAGCTGCGCTCGGAGGCGCGCGGGCTGAGCGAGGCGGGTGGCAGGGCGTGCGGGGCGCTGTTGTGCCCGGGGTCGAGTGGTGCGCGGGCCGTGCAGCTGTCCGGGGTGCGGGACCCGCGCGGTGTGCTGCTGGATCTCGGCGGACTTCTGGGAGAAGTGGGGATAGCGCTGGTGGGCGTGGCCTGCGCGGCGGACGAGGAGACCCTGTACTGGCAGTGCATCGAGGCGATCGACGCCGCGGACGAGTCCAGCGACCGCGTGCGCGGGCTGCTGAGCCGCCTCGCGGAGCGGGAGCGCTCGCAGTCGGGCTCGGCGGCGGAGCCGATGGTGTGAGGTGTGTGCCTGGCCGGGTGGGCTCGGCGGCCGGGTCGTTGCGCGGCAGTGCAGGATGGAGGCATGGATCTTCGCATCTTCACCGAGCCCCAGCAGGGGGCGAGCTACGACACCCTCCTCGCCGTCGCCAAGGCCACCGAGGACCTCGGCTTCGATGCCTTCTTCCGCTCCGACCACTACCTCCGGATGGGTGCCGGGGACGGGCTGCCGGGTCCCACCGACGCCTGGGTGACCCTCGCCGGTCTCGCCCGCGAGACCAGCCGCATCCGGCTCGGCACGCTGATGACCGCGGCGACCTTCCGGCTGCCCGGCGTGCTGGCCATCCAGGTCGCGCAGGTCGACCAGATGTCGGGCGGGCGGGTCGAACTCGGCCTGGGATCGGGCTGGTTCGAGGAGGAGCACCGGGCGTACGGCATCCCGTTCCCGAAGGAGAAGTTCTCCCGGCTGGAGGAGCAGCTCGCCATCGTGACGGGCCTGTGGGCCACCGAGCCGGGCAAGTCCTTCTCCTACGAGGGCGAGTTCTACCAGCTGGTGGACTCCCCGGCGCTGCCGAAGCCCGCCCAGGCGAAGGTGCCGGTGGTGATCGGCGGCCACGGCGCCACGCGCACACCACGACTGGCGGCGCGGTACGCGGACGAGTTCAACATCCCCTTCGCCTCGATCGAGACCAGCGAGCGCCAGTTCGGCCGGGTGCGGGCGGCGGCCGAGGAGATCGGCCGCGACGCGGGCGAGCTGGTGTACTCCAACGCGCTGGTGGCCTGCGTCGGCAGGGACGACGCCGAGGTCGCCCGCCGGGCGGCGGCCATCGGCCGTGAGGTGTCCGAACTGAAGGAGAACGGCCTCGCGGGCACCCCCGCCGAGGTGACCGACAAACTCGGCCGCTACGCCGAAACCGGCTCGACCCGCTGCTACCTCCAGATCCTGGACCTGACCGACCTGGACCACCTGGAGCTGATCGCGGCCCAGATCCAGCCCCAATTGAGCTGAGCCGGGCCGACCCACTTGGGGCGTTGGTCCCAACAAAGCCGTTCTGTGCTGGATGAGATGTACGGGACGACGTACCTCAGGCCGCGGAGCTGGAGGCCGAGCTGGAGGTGTTGCTGTGACGGTTTCTCGAGTGCCGTTGGCCGAGGCCCTCGACGAGGGGGTTGTCGTGCTCGACGGTGGGCTGTCCAACCAACTGGTCGACCAGGGGTGCGATCTGTCCGATCCGCTCTGGTCGGCGCGGGTGCTGGCTGATGAGCCCGGGCAGATCGAGGCGGCGCATGCGGCGTATGTGCGGGCGGGGGCGCGGGTGCTCATCACGGGCAGCTACCAGGCCACGTATGAGGGGTTCGCCCGGAGGGGTGTCGGGGCCGCGGAGACCTCGGCGCTGCTGCGCCGGAGCGTTGAGTTGGCTCGCGGGGCGGCGGAGTCGGGAAGGGAAGAGACGGGAGGCCCAGGCCCCCGTGTTTGGGTGGCGGCATCCGTCGGGCCCTACGGGGCCATGCTCGCGGACGGCGGTGAGTACCGCGGCCGGTACGGGCTCGGCGTAAGGGAGTTGGAGCGCTTCCACCGGCCCCGTATCGAGGCGCTCTGCGAGGCCGGGCCCGATGTGCTCGCGCTGGAGACGGTGCCCGACGCCGACGAGGCGGAGGCGCTGCTGCGGGCGGTCGAGGGGACGGGGGTGCCGGTCTGGCTCTCGTACACGATCGCGGGCGAGGCCACCCGCGCCGGTCAGCCGCTCGACCGCGCCCTGGGTCTTCTCGCCGGGCACGACCAGGTGATCGCGGCCGGCGTCAACTGCTGCGACCCGCGCGACGCGGACCGCGCCGTGGAGATCGCCGCCGCGGTCACCGGCAAGCCGGTCGTCGTGTACCCCAACAGCGGCGAGACCTGGGACGCCGACGCCCGCGCCTGGCGCGGCGGCTCGACCTATGACCCCGCCCGCGTACGCGCCTGGCGGTCTGCGGGCGCCCGCCTCATCGGCGGCTGCTGCCGCGTCGGCCCGGACCGCATCGCCGAACT
>NZ_LIQY01000577.1 GCF_001418495.1 Streptomyces pathocidini
CCGTGAAGTCAGTGATGCGCAGCGCTGGTCGGCGCACGCAGCAGTTGGACACCCAGCTCTTGGCGGGTGTCCGGGCCGGTCGCGAACGCCGCCTCGTCGTGGGCTCCGCGCGCGGGCTGTCAGCGTCTGCCGAGCACGCCGCGGTGTGGCTGGCGCTGGGCTTGGTCGGCGCCGCCGCCGACCGGTCACGGCGCGGGCAGTGGCTGGCCGGTGTCGCACGCGTGGCGGCGGCGCACGCGGCGAGTTCCGCCGTGAAGCACGTGGTCAAACGGGAGAGGCCGAGCGTAGCCGGCTCCTCGCCCGGGGCGGCTCCTGTCGGCCGGTGGTCGTTCCCCAGCTCCCATGCCACCTCGTCGGCGGCCGCCGTAGCCGCCTACGGACCGCTCCTGCCCCCGCCGCTGCGTGTGGGCCTGACCGCCGTCTCGGCGGGGGTCGTATGGTCGCGCCTGCTCCTCGGTGTGCACTACCCGACCGATGTCGCGGCAGGTGCCGCGCTGGGTACGGCCGTCGCTATGGCGGGCAGCCGAACCCGTTCCCCTCACTCTCTTCAACAAACCAGCACTACCACGGAGTTCATGTCATGAAGGTCTCCAGCTCTCATACCCCCACGCTGGACCTGGACCTGGACCCGGCGGCAGCTCCCGCCCGTTCCCTCTTCCCCGGGTCCGCCGCACCACGGGAATCGAAGCGAAGCCTGGTGGGAGGTCTGATACGTACCGCGCGCCCTCGCCAGTGGGTGAAGAACTCCCTTGTCCTGGCGGCTCCGCTTGCCGCCGCGGACTTCCGCAACGCGGCCGGCATCGCCTCGGCTTTCGTCGTGTTCTGCCTCGCCTCGTCGGCGATCTACTTCCTCAACGATGCACTGGACGTCCACGCCGACCGCGCCCACCCGACCAAGTGCCAACGCCCCATCGCGGCCGGACTGGTGTCCAGGCCCCTCGCCTACGCCACAGGCGCTGCGCTCGCCGTCACCGCGGCGGTGCTCGCCCAGCTGCTCACCAATGCCCTTACGGTCGCTGTCATCGTGGCCTATCTGGTCATCCAGGTCCTGTACACCGTGGTGCTCAAGCACATGCCGATCTTCGATCTGGCAGTGATCGCCTGCGGTTTCGTACTGCGTTCCGCAGCGGGCGGCACCGCGGCCGAGGTCGAGTTGTCGAGCTGGTTCCTGGTCGTCGCCGGCTCTGGGGCCCTGCTGATGGCCGCCGGCAAGCGCTACTCGGAAGCGGTTCTGGTCGGCGAAGGGGAATCCAGTACGCGCGCCTCACTCGCGAAGTACTCGGTGAGCTACCTGCGCATGGTGTGGCAGCTGGCCTGTGCCGTCGCGATCATGTCGTATGCCCTGTGGGCGCTCGGCCTGGAGTCCAACGGCACCCTGGTGCCCTGGCGTGAACTCTCCATCCCCCTCTTCGCACTGGCGATGCTCTGCTACGCCGCCCATATCGACGAGGGACGTGCCGGAGCACCGGAGGACGTGGTCCTTCGCGATCCGTCGCTGGTGGTGCTGGGCGCAATCTGGGTGTGCTTCTTCGGCCTGGCCGCCTTCAACGTCTGAGGCCGGACCCACCGTGGCCCATGGCCTCTGCGATCCGGACAGGAGACCCTCACGGGGCTCCCCAGCGGAACGTCAGAGGCTGACCATGGGGTCGAACCACGCGGGGCCGTCCCCCAGTGCCTGCTTGATCCGCATCAGTGCGAAGTCCTCCAGCTCGGGCAGGGCGTCCAGCGGGAACCACCCGACCTCCAGCGACTCCTCGTCGTTGACCCGGGCCTCGCCTCCCACGGCCCGGCAGCGCAGCGTGACGTCCATGAACTGGCAGCGGTCGCCGTTGGGGTACTCGACGGGGTCGAGCGCCTGGACCAGGACGACGCGCTCGGCCACGCAGCGGACCGCCGTCTCCTCGTACACCTCGCGTACGGCGGTCGCGGCCGGCTGCTCGCCGGGCTCGCAGATGCCTCCGATGATCGACCATCGGCCGGTGTCGACGCGGCGCCCAAGCAGCACTCGCCCGTCGTCGTCGAAGACGATGACGCTGACGCCGGGGAGCCAGAGGAGCTGGTGACCCGCGGTAGCGCGCAGGTCACGGATGAAGTCGGGGGTTGCCATGCGTCGAGCGTAGCGGGGGCGCTGATCTTGCCTTCGGCGGCTCGGACGGCACCACCCAGCGGCAGCACCGCTGGCGCCGCCGAGCGGCAGCACCGCCGCGTCAGGCCGGGCGGCGCGTCAGGCCTGGGCGGCGCGACGCGCCGCGGACAGGCGCCGCAGCCGGTCGCGGACGACCCGTACCGCGTTCTCGGCGTCGTCCACCGTCACGGTGAAGATCCGCCCGTCCCCGAGCCGTACGGCCATGCCCTCGCCGCGGCGTACGACCACGGCCGTGCCCTTCTCGGGCCGCCAGCGGTAGCCCCAGCCGCCCCACTCGTGCGGGGTGACGCGGGGTACGAAGTCGGCGCCCACCACGTTCTCGAGCGGGATGCGGCGGCGCGGCAGCCCGACGTGCCCGCAGCGCACCTCGACGGCCTCCTGGTCGACGCGTACGTGGACGTGGACGAACGCGAGCGTGCCGAAGAGGATCAGCAGTCCGGCCGCGATGCAGCCGATCACGGACATCAGGAGCGGGGCGAAGGATGCGGTCCACGCGGAGTCGGCGGCGAGCTCGATGCCGAGGGCCAGGCAGGCCGCGCCGAGCGCCGCGAGCGGCCACTGCGCGCGGTTGACCGCGCGCCCGTTCCAGACCTCCGGAACGGGCTCGGCGTCGTCGCCGGAGCCGCCATGGGGGTGGTCCCTCATGGATGTGAGCGTACCCGTGATCGGGGCCCGCAGCAGGGGGTTGCGGGCCGCGACGGTGTGTGCCGGGCGCAGGAAGCGGGTCCCTCGGGGTCCGTGCGCCCGGGGGCCCGCCCCGCGTACGGGTTACCCGGTGGCGGGGCTGACGGCGGCCAGCGCGCGGCCTTCGGCGTAGAGGAGGGCGGTGGCCGGGAGTGCCGCCTCGCGGCCGCTGAGGATCACGGTCAGCTCCTCGGCGCTCGGCGCGGCGGGTGCGGGCCGGTCGCCGATGCGGCGCAGGGCCTGGGCGGCGACGGCTCCGGCCGAGCCGTGGAGCGCGACGGGCGGCCGCCCCGGCCGCTGCACGGCGGCCCGGATGCGCTCGGCGACCAACTCGTAATGGGTGCAGCCCAGGACCACGGCCCTTACATCGGGGGGTGTGAGCGCGGCCGCGGCGGCGATGGCGGCGTCGATCGCGGCCTCGTCGGCGTGCTGCACCGCGTCGGCGAGGCCCGGGCAGGGCACCTCGGTGACGGCCACGCCGTCGGCGAACTCCTCGATCAGCCCGCGCTGGTACGGGCTGCCGGTGGTGGCGGGGGTCGCCCAGATCGCCACGGGCCCACCGCCCGCGGCCGCCGGCTTGATCGCCGGGACCGTGCCGATGACCGGCAGCCCGGGTTCGAGCTCGGCGCGCAGGGCCGGCAGGGCGTGTACGGAGGCGGTGTTGCAGGCGACAATCAGCGCGTCGGGCCGGTGGAGGGCGGCGGCGCGGGCGCAGGCGAGGGTGCGGGTCGCCACGTCCTCCGGGGTCCGCGGCCCCCACGGCAGGCCGTCGGGGTCGGAGGAGAGCACGAGGGCCGCGTCGGGGCGGAGCCTGCGCACCGCGGCGGCGGCCGCCAGCAGTCCGATTCCGGAGTCGATGAGGGCGATCTTCACCCGGCAACTTTAAGCGATCCACAGCCGGGGCCCCTCCTCGGCAAGTGCCCTCGGGGCCGCCGCGAATGGACCGGTGGCGCGTATGCGGCGCGTATGTCGGGCAGCTCGGGCACCGCGTCCGGCAGACTGCGTCGGGTGAGCCTGCTGACCTGGATCGCCGTGGGATCGCTCGTCGCCTGGGGGTGGCTGCTGCTCGGGCAGGGCGGGTTCTGGCGGACGGACGTGCGCCTGCCGCCGAGGCCGGACGACGAGCCCGGGCAGCGGCCTCCGGAGGAGCGGGCCCGGGGTGACGAGCCGGAGACGTGGCCCTCGGTGGCCGTCGTGGTCCCCGCCCGGGACGAGGCCGGGGTGCTGCCCGTCTCTCTCGCCTCGCTGCTCGCGCAGGACTACCCGGGCCCGGCCGAGATCCTCCTCATCGACGACGGCTCCACCGACGGCACCGGCCGCCTGGCGCGCGAACTGGCCGACCGGACCGAGGGCGGCCTCCCCCTGACCGTCACCTCACCCGGCGAACCGGAGCCCGGCTGGACGGGCAAGTTGTGGGCCGTGCGCCACGGCATCGCCCTCGCCCGTGCGCGTGAGCCCGCGCCCGAGTACCTGCTCCTGACGGACGCCGACATCGCCCACGCGCCGGACAGCCTGCGGGAGTTGGTGGCCGCTGCCCGCGCCTCGGGGCTGGATCTGGTGTCGCAGATGGCGCGGCTGCGCGTGGCCACGTTCTGGGAGCGGCTGATCGTCCCCGCGTTCGTCTACTTCTTCGCGCAGCTCTACCCGTTCCGCCGGGTCAACCGGCCACGCGCGCGTACCGCGGCCGCGGCGGGCGGCTGCGTGCTGCTGCGCGACGCCGCCGCCCTCCACGCGCGCGTGCCGGAGAGCATCCGGCACGCGGTGATCGACGACGTGGCGCTCGCGCGGGCGGTCAAGCGCGGCGGCGGCCGGATCTGGCTGGGGCTCGCGGAGCGGGTGGACAGCGTGCGCCCGTACCCGGGTCTCGGCGAGCTGTGGCGCATGGTGTCGCGCAGCGCGTACGCCCAGCTGCTGCACAGCCCGGTGCTGCTCCTGGGCACGGTCGCGGGGCTCGCGGTGGTCTATCTGGCGCCCCCCGCCTGCCTGTTGGGCGGTGCGCTGTACGGAAACGGGGCCGCGGCGGCGGCCGGCGGCGCGGCATGGGCGGTGATGGCCGGCACGTACGCACCGATGCTGCGCTACTACCGGCAGCCGCTGTGGCTCGCGCCCCTGCTGCCGTTCACCGCGGCGCTCTATCTCCTGATGACCGTGGACTCGGCCGTCCAGCATTACAGGGGCCGGGGCGCGGCCTGGAAGGGCCGCACGTATTCGCGTCCGCGACGGGTCCCAGAAGAGCGGTTCGACCCCGCCGATTCCGGCCGACCGGATCCGGCCAACCCCCGGTAACCCGCTGGGTACTTGGCTTTTACGCGATAGCAACGCCGCGAGAGGCCCCATTTCCCCGAGTTCGCTCCCATTGGGGACCGCTGGCCACTCCGACCCCGGGAAACAACCTTCTTTTCAGACTCCCCAACCAGCACATCGTGGGCTTAACTTATGGGGTATGACCTCCTCCCGCTCCACCTATGGCGGCGGCTACTACTCCGCGTCCTTCCCGGACACCCCGATCTACGACAGCCTCGTCGCAGAGCGGGGCACGCCCCAGATCGCCCCCATCCGGGTCCCCGCCGCCTATGACTCCGGCAGTCATCTGCCGGCGCTCCCCTCCGCCCTACCGGCCCTTCCGGCGGCCCCCTCGCAGCCCTCGTACGGCCATCAGCAGCCCGTCCCGCA
>NZ_LIQY01000578.1 GCF_001418495.1 Streptomyces pathocidini
GTGCGGGACCGGGGCGCCGTGGCGGCGGTGTTGAACGGGGTCGACGCCGTGTGCCACCAGGCGGCGATGGTGGGGCTGGGGAAGGACTTCGCCGACGCGCCGGAGTACGTCAGCCGCAACGACCTCGGAACCGCCGTGCTGCTGGCCGCCATGGCCGACGCGGGCGTACGGGAGCTGGCGCTCGCGGGATCGATGGTGGTCTACGGGGAGGGGCGCTACGGCTGCCCGCGCCACGGGCGGGTCCGGCCCGGGCCGAGGGCGGCGGCGGATCTGGCGGCGGGACGGTTCGAGCCGCGCTGCCCTTCCTGCGGGGCCGAGTTGGCGCCCGGGCTGGTGGCGGAGGACGCGCCCGCCGACCCGCGCAACGTGTACGCCGCCACCAAGCTCGCCCAGGAGCACCTGGCCGCTGCCTGGGCACGGTCGACCGGCGGCCGCGCGGTGTCGCTGCGCTACCACAATGTGTACGGCCCCGGGATGCCGCGCAACACCCCGTACGCGGGGGTCGCGTCCTTCTTCCGCTCGGCGCTGGCCCGCGGCGAGGCCCCGCGGGTCTTCGAAGACGGCGGGCAGCGGCGGGACTTCGTGCACGTACGGGATGTGGCCACGGCCAACGCGCTCGCGCTGGAGGCCGTGCGGGAACGGGCGGCCGGCAGCTTCACCGCGTACAACACCGGGAGCGGCGAGCCGCACACGGTCGGTGAGATGGCCGACGCGCTGGCGACGGCGTGCGGCGGCCCGGCGCCCATCGTCACCGGCGAGTTCCGCCTGGGGGACGTACGCCATGTGACCGCCGACTCACGCCGGTTGCGGGAGGAGTTGGGGTGGCGGCCGGAGGTGGGCTTCGCGGAAGGGATGGCAGACTTCGCGGCGGCGCGGCTGAGGCGATGAGGACATGAGGGAGAGGAGACGGCGGGGCGAGGGGGACGGGCCATCGCCGCGCCCGCCAACTTCCCAGCGCGCCCGCGCCTTTATCACCCCGCCGTCGGCAGGGTCACCTCGAAACGGCAGCCGCCCACCACGTTGCGTACCGTCGCGCTGCCTCGGTGAGCCTCGACGATGCCGCGGACGATGGCCAGGCCCAGGCCCGCGCCCGCCGGGGGCGTGCGGGCGTGGTTGCCGCGCCAGCCGGTGTCGAAGACGCGCGGCAGGTCCTCGTCCGGGATGCCGCCGCAGCCGTCGGTGACGGACAGGACCACGCCGTCGCCGGCGCGGTGGGCGGCCACGGCGACCGTGCCGTCGGCCGGGGTCCGGCGGATCGCGTTGATGAGGAGGTTGCCCAAAACGCGGCTCATCTCCTTGGTGTCGACCTCGACCGGCACGGCTTCGACGCGCTCCCCCACCAGCCGTACGCCGTGCTCGCGCGCCAGCGGGTCCGCGCCCGCGAGCGCGTCGCCGACCAAGTCGTGGACGGAGATCCGGGCAGGGGTCAGGGCAAGCGCCCCGGCGTGGATGCGGGAGAGCTCGAAGAGGTCGCCCACCATGCCGTTCATCCGCTCGACCTCGGTGCGGATCTGCCGCAGATAGCGGCCGGAGTCCGCGGCCATGCCGTCCTCCAGGGCCTCGGACATGGCCCGCAGCCCGGCGAGCGGGGTGCGCAGGTCGTGCGAGATCCAGGCGACGAGTTCGCGCCGCGAGGTCTCCAGCGTCCGCTCCCGCTCCCGGGATTCGGCGAGCTTGGCGCTGGTGGCAGCCAACTCCTGGGTGAGCGCGTCGAGTTCGGCAGTGGACGGGCCGTCCGGGGCGGCGAAGCTGCCGCCGTCGCCGAAGGAGCGGGCCGCGTCGGTCAGCGCCCTGCTGCGGGCAACCACCCACCGGCCCAGCAGCAGCGCGGTCGCCAGGGACACCACTGCGGCCATGGCGACCACGACGGTGACCACGGTGAGGTCGTGCGGGGACAGGAACATCTCCCACGCCACCGCCAGCGTCCCCGCGAGCATCGCGGTGACCGCCACGGCGGCGACGACGGTCAGCGTCACCACGAGCGACCGGTGCCGCAGCAGTCGCAGAGCGAGGGCGCCGAGCAGCCCGGCGGCCGCCGCCCCCAGGAAGGCGAACAGGGCTATGAGGAGCATGTCCTGCACGGCGGTCAGCTCCCGGCTTCCGTCGGGTGGCCCTGCCCGTCGGCGGCCCCCGCGTCGAAGCGGTAGCCCACGCCCCACACCGTCTGGATCAGGCACGGCCGCGCCGGATCGTCCTCCACCTTCCCGCGCAGCCTGCGTACGTGGACGGTGACGGTGGACAGGTCGCCGAAGTCCCAGCCCCAGACCTCCCGCATCAGCTCCTCGCGGCCGAACGCCCGGCCGGGGTGGCGCAGGAAGAAGGCCAGCAGGTCGAACTCGCGGAGGGTGAGGGCGAGTTCCCGGCCGTTCTTGGCCGCCCGGCGGGCCGCCGGTTCGACGCTCAGCCCGGCCGCGGCCAGCGGCGCCCGGTCGGGACCGGAGATGTGCGCAGTGCGGCCGCGACGCAGGACGGCCTCCACACGCAGGACGAGTTCCCGTGGGGAGAACGGCTTCGTCACGTAGTCATCGGCCCCTACTTCCAAGCCGAGGATCCGGTCGTCCTCATCGCCCCGCGCGGTGAGCATCACGACCGGCACCGGGCCGCGCCGCCGCAGGAGGCCGCACACCTCGAACCCGTCCATCCCCGGCAGCATCAGGTCGAGNNCGGCCACCGGGCGGCGGCCCGGTCGAGCGCCGCCGTGCCGTCTGCAGCCCGGTCGACGGTGTGGCCGGCGCGGACGAGGTAGCCCTCCACGACCTCGGCG
>NZ_LIQY01000579.1 GCF_001418495.1 Streptomyces pathocidini
TACGGGACTTCGGCCCGCCGCCGGGCGCCCCTACGCCGCCCGCGGGCCAGGACTTCCGCGGCAGTGACGACTGGACCCTGCCGCCACCGCAGCCGCCCCAGGGGCCGCCCTCCCACGCCCCGCAGGCCCCGTACGGCGCCCAGCCGCCGCGGCCCGGCGCGGACTGGGTCGCCGTGGTGGCCCCCGACCACGAGTACTTCCGGGCGATGATGGGCCGCAGCGGCCCCGAGGCGGCCGGCCTCAACCTGCCCTACGCGCCCGAGCAGCGGCACCCGCTCTCCGGGCGGCAGGTCACCATCGGGCGCCGCCGCCCCAGCACCGGCGAGTCCCCCGACATCGACCTGGGCGGCCGGCCGGAGGACCCGGGCGTCTCCCACCAGCACGCGACCCTCGTCGCCCAGCCGGACGGCTCCTGGGCGGTGATCGACCAGAACTCGACGAACGGCACCACGATCAACGGCGGGGACGACCCGATCCGGCCGTTCGTCCCGCACCCGCTCCAGGAGGGCGACCGCGTCCACGTCGGCGCCTGGACCACGATCACGGTCCGCCGGGGCTGAGCCCGCCACCCGCGGAGACGGCGGGGCCCCGCGGAGGTCCGGGATCACCGCCCGGCGGGCTCCGGCGCACGTCTGAGACCATGGAGAGCGTGACTGAGATTCCACGGGGCACGGTGCCGGAGCAGACCTTCTACGAGCAGGTCGGCGGGGAACCGGTCTTCCGCAAGCTGGTGCACCGCTTCTACGAGGGCGTCGCGGCCGACCCGGTGCTGCGGCCGATGTACCCGGAGGAGGACCTGGGCCCCGCCGAGGAGCGGCTGGTCCTCTTCCTCATCCAGTACTGGGGCGGTCCGCGCACCTACAGCGACAACCGCGGCCACCCGCGCCTGCGGATGCGGCACGCGCCCTTCACCGTGAACCGCGAGGCGCACGACGCCTGGCTGCGCCACATGCGCGACGCGGTCGACGAGCTGGAGCTGGCCCCGGAGCACGAGACGCAGCTGTGGCGCTACCTCACGTACGCCGCCGCCACGATGATCAACACCCCGGACTAGAGCGCCGGTTGGCGTCGCACGCCACGGCGCCCGCCCGGACGCCCCGGGCGCACGGTTTGTCCGGCCCGAGGGTGCCCAGCCGAGCCGGGGGTGTCCAGTCGAGGATGTCCGGCCCGGGAGTATCCAGCCGGAGGCGTCCGGCCCGGGGGTGTTCAGCCCGAGGGTGTCCACCTGGAGGTGTCCGGCCCGGTTTATCCGGCCCGGGGGTGTCCGTTCTCAGGAAGGGGTGACCGCAAGCCCTGGAAGCCCGGCCCGGCGTACGGCGATCGAGCCGTACGGCGTCCGCAGCCGCAGCCAACTCCCCGCCGCGAGCAGGGCGGTGGGCTGCGGCGCCGGATCGGCGGGAGCGGTCCGCACCCCGCCGACGGCTGCCGAACCGGCGCCGCCCGACGGAGAACCGGTGCCGCCCGGTGGAGAACCGGCACTGCGGGCCGCGCCGCCCGCGGCCCCGCTTCCGCCGCGGGCGGCCGGCACGGCGCCCGTCGGCCGCAGGAAGCCCAGCGCCTGCGCCGCGTGGGCGGCGCGCAGCGGCAGACCGGTGGAGCCGAGGGTGCGGGACCAGATCTCGCGCCCTATGCGGTCGAGTTCGGCGCGGGTGCGCCCGTCCTCGGGGAGGGCCGCGGTGCGCTTGCGGAACTCGGCGACGGCCGCCGCGACCACCGCCCGTACGTCCTCGGCCCCCGGCAGGCCCTCGACCCGGAGCCAGCCGCCCCGCGGCGGCAGCACCCCGGCCCAGGGCGGCCCGGTGACCGCCTCG
>NZ_LIQY01000058.1 GCF_001418495.1 Streptomyces pathocidini
CCCTCCCACCAGCGCCTCGGCCAGCCGCCGAGCGTCACCGGTCCCGCCGAGTATCAGCACGTGCATGCGGCCGATCGTCGCATCGCGGCCCGGGTTCCCGTGTGTCTTTCGTCGACTGGACGGAACATCCGGCGTCGACTGGACGGAGGACACGGCAGCGGGCCTCGGTTCACGTGTATCCCGTCGCTGCACTGCTCTGATCGCTGCACTGCTCCGGCAGCGCAACAAAGTGAGGGTGTGCAGACTCCAGTGTCTGCACACCCTCACTAACAGGCGCGTGTCACAACCTCACCGTAGGTCAGGCCTCAGCGCGGTTCCGGTTCCGACGGATCAGGAAGCCGCCACCGGCCGCTGCCAGGCCAGCACCCAGAGCGATTGCCGGGGCCACCAGAGGCACGTCGACCGGCTCCTCGACCTCGGGGACGTAGTCGTAGAAGACGCTGCCGACCTGGAATGCCTGGTCAACCTTGCCGGCTTCCCAGGTCTGGTTGCAGGCAGTGCCGTCGGAGTTCTTGGCCTGCGGCCACACGAGGAACTTGTAGTAGCCGCCCTTGTCGGCCTCCGGGAACTGCAGGTCATCCAGGCGGGTCGCCTGGGCGTACTTGTCGTAGTCGCCGTTGTTGTTTCCCATACCGGTGACGTCGACCTTCACCGGGTTCGGGGTCAGGCTGGACGGAGTCCCGTCCTCACGAACAAACTGGTAGTAGGCCTCGTCAGTGACATCACAGACGCCGGTGTTCTTACCAATTCGCTGGTTGAGCGCGTGCAGGATGTACAGGTCCCCCGGAACCTTGCCATCCTCCGTGATGTACCCGAAGCCTGCCGCACTGTTGGGGGTACCGCCCCACTTGGTGTCATACGGAAGCCGGGTCAGCGGCCGCGCCTTGTCTCCGGCGGTCTCCCAGTTGTAGGCGGTGACGGACAGCGCATCAGCCTTGGTGACCTCCTGCCTCACCTGCTGCTCGTCGACCAGCACCACCTTGATGCCGATGCCGTGACCGCCCGTGGACTCAAGTCCCGCGAACCGGTTGTCGTTCTTCCCGCCCCCGAGGTCGCCCTGGATGCTGAAGGTGATCAGGTCGTATGCGCCGTCCTCGGTGCGGCTGACGATCCGGCCGGTGTCGCCGGTGGTCATGTCTTCGTGGCCATTTACGATGGTCACCCGCTGGTCGACAAGGCCATCGCCGTCGTCCTCGAAGTACAGATCAGTGATCTGCATGCCGCTCGGCACGCGAATCACGCCGTCGTAGCGGAATTCACTGTCAATCCCGGCAGCGAACTTGGTGGACCCACCCAGGGTGGTGATGTCATCGGCAGAAACGATGGACACCTCGTCCGCCGCGGCAGCAGGGATGGCATTGAACACGGAGCCCACTGCGAGAGCTGAAACCGCGATGGCCGCGGCCTTCACGCGGGAAGAACGGAGCATTTTAACAAACCTATTCTCTTCGGTTTCGTTGACTTGAAGTCGTGCTCCAAAGCTTCACAGGTCACCTGGGGCTGTTCGCGTCAACGGCAGAGGAACGTCCCGGGAATAAGGCAACTGTGGTTGTCCACTTTCTTTTTCTTCTGTCCCAGAAAGTTGCACCTCGCCTAGCCGTTAGTGCGAGTCATGCAGTCGAGCCCCGGCTGACGCGAGACCAAGGGCGGTGCCGCCCGCCCGCAAGGCACCGGCTCCCGCCGAGGTCAACACGAACCCCTGCCCTCGCGAACCGCCGAGATGGGCGCACCATAGAGGGGAGGAATGCGGATATATCACCCATCCCCCACCCGCGAGGGCCGCGATGACCCGAACCAAAACCAGTCAAAGCCAGCCGCACGGCGGCAAGGCCTGCTTCGACGACGTCTACGACCGGCCCGACCCGCGCGGCTACTTCCGCACCCTGGGCGCGCTGGAGTACCAGACCCCGCACCACGCCCAGCGCGTGTTCCGCCGCCTGCTCGCCGCCCACACCCCCGTGACCGGGGAAGACGGTCCCGTGAGCGTCCTGGACCTGTGCTGCTCGTACGGCGTCAACGCCGCCCTGCTTCGCCACGACCTCACCCTCGGGGACCTCTACGAGCGCTACACCGCCCCCGATACGGCCGCCCTCACCTCCGAGGCGCTGGCCGACGAGGACCGGGCGTTCTACGCCGCCCGCCGCCTGCCCTCCGCCGCCCGCGTCATCGGCCTGGACGCGGCGCGCAACGCGGTCGCGTACGCCCGCTCGGCCGGGCTGGTGGACGCCGGGTTCGGGCAGGACCTGGAGACGAGCGACCCGAGTCCCGGGCTGTGCCGGGCGCTGGAGCCGGTGCGGCTGATCACGGTCACCGGGGGCGTCGGCTACGTCACCCGCCGTACCTTCGCCAAGCTCCTCCCCCAGATCGACGGCCCGGTCTGGGTGGCCGCGTTCGTGCTCCGCACGGTGCCGTACGGCCCGATCTCGGACGTGCTGGCGCGCTACGGGCTCGTCACGCAGAAGGCGACCTCCCGCACCTTCCCGCAGCGCCGCTTCGCCGACGCGGCCGAGCAGCGCAGCGCCATCGAGGCGGTCGAGGCGGCGGGCGAGTCACCGGCCGGCAAGGAGTCCGCGGGCTATTACCACGTGGATCTGTTCCTCTCCCGCCCCGCCGAGCACGCGGCGGCCTTCCCGGTGGAGGACCTGCTGGAGGGAGCGTGAGGCGATGACGGACCTGCCCGCCGGCCTCGGCGGGGAAGCTGCGGCCGGTACCTGGACGACGGCGTGGGTCGTGGAGCGGCCCGGGCCGATCGGCTCGGGCCCGATGCGCCGGGTGGAGCGCCGGATTCCGGACCCGGGCCCGTACGAGCTGCTGGTGGAGGTCGGCGCGTGCGGGGTGTGCCGTACGGATCTGCACCTCGCCGAGGGCGATCTGCCGCCACGCCGGCCGCACTGCACGCCGGGGCACGAGATCGTCGGCCGCGTCACCGCGACCGGCGCCGCCGTACGGGACGTGGCCGTGGGCGAGCGGGTGGGCGCCGCCTGGCTCGCGGGGACGTGCGGGGTGTGCCGCTACTGCCGCGCCGGCCGGGAGAACCTGTGCCCGGAGTCCCGCTACACGGGCTGGAACATCGACGGCGGCTACGCGGACCTCGCGCTGGTCGACTCCCGGTACGTCTACCGGCTGCCCGCGGACCTGCCGGACGAGGAGACCGCGCCGCTGCTGTGCGCGGGCATCATCGGCTACCGGGCCCTGGAGCGGGCCGAGTTGCCGCCGGGCGGCAGGCTCGGCCTCTACGGTTTCGGCGCCTCCGCGCACCTGACCGCCCAACTCGCCGTGGCCCGAGGCGCGACGGTGCACGTCGTGACCCGGGCGCCACAGGCGCGGCGGCTCGCGCTGGAGCTGGGCGCGGCCTCCGCGACCGGCACCGGTGTGCCGCCCGAGCCGCTGGACTCCGCGATCCTCTTCGCCCCGGCCGGCGATCTGGTGCCGGTGGCGCTGGAGGCGCTGGACCGGGGCGGAACGCTCGCGATCGCGGGCATCCACCTCAGCGCGATCCCCCCACTCGACTACGCGCGGGACCTGTTCCAGGAGCGGACCGTGCGCAGCGTCACCGCCAACACCCGTGCGGACGGCCGCGCGTTCCTGGCGGAGGCGGCGCGGGTGCAGCCGAGCGTGCGGGTGACCCGCTATCCGATGGACCGCGCCGGCCAGGCTCTGGCCGACCTCGCCGCGGACCGGATCACGGGCGTGGGCGTCCTGGTGCCGGAGGGGCGGGCGGGATGAAGCTGGCGCTGGCGGGGGACACGATGCTGGGCCGCCGCGTGGCGGACGAGATCAACTCCCCCGTGCCCGCGGAGCTGTTCGCGCCGGAGGTGGTGGCCGCGGCACGGGAGGCGGATCTGCTCCTCCTCAATCTGGAGTGCTGCGTCTCGTCGCGGGGCGCGCCCTGGCCCGACCCGTTCAAGCCGTTCTTCTTCCGCGCCCCGCCCCGGGCGACGGTGTTCCTCCAGGAGCTGGGCGTGACGTGTGTGACGCTGGCGAACAACCACGCCCTGGACTACGGCGTCGAGGCACTGGCCGACACCATCCGCCATCTGTCGGACGCGGGGATCGCCTGGGTGGGCGCGGGCGCGGACGAGGCGGCGGCCCGCCGGCCGGTGGTCCTGGAGCACGGCGGCGTACGGGTGGGGGTGGTCGCGGTCGCGGACCATCCGCCGGACTTCGCGGCGGCGGCGGACCAACCGGGCACGGCGTACGCGGACTTGCGCGAGGGGACGCCGGGCTGGCTCCGCGAGGAGATCGGTTCCCTGGACGCGGACATCACGCTCGTCGCCCCGCACTGGGGGCCGAACATGGTCGACCATCCGGTGCCGCACGTCCGCCGCGCCGCCGAGGTGTTCCGCGCCTCGGGCGCGACGCTGGTGGCGGGGCACTCGGCCCACGTCTTCCAGGGCGTGGACGACCATGTCCTGTTCGACCTGGGCGACTTCGTGGACGACTACGCAACCGATCCGCGGCTGCGCAACGACCTGGGCCTGCTGTTCCTCGTCACCTTCGACGAGGCGCACCGCCCCACCCGCCTGGAGGCCGTCCCGCTCGCCCTCGACTACTGCCGCACCACCCTGGCCGGGCCGAGGGACCGCCGCTGGATCACGGCCCGCTTCCGCGAGGCCTGCGGCGCCTTCGGCACGGAAGTGGCGGAGGAATCCGGCCGCTTGGTCGTCGCGTGGGCGTGACCGCCCTTCTTGGCGTCCGACCGCGTCCGGCGTGGCCAGATCTCGACGCTGATCCGCGCCATCCGCAAAAGCGGACGCGGAATTGATGCGCGACCGCTCGTGCATACGGTACAAAGGAGTTGTGCCTGCCCGGTGTGCATCCCCCGTCGCACCGGGCAGGCCTTTGTCGTTCGCTGCCGACCCGTACCAGAGCAGCCCCCAAGGCCCGACCGGTCCGCCCTACCGGCGGCGGGTGCGGCGGCCCGACAGGTAGAAGCCAGTGCCGATCAGGAAGAACATCACGAGCGGCACGACCTGGGTGACGGTGTAGGCGAGGCGCTGCCCCGACCAGCCCTCGGGGAGGGCGTCGTCGGGGTTCGCGCCCGCCAGCCAGTCGGTGGCGAACCCTGGGTAGAGGAGCGTGATCGCGCCCAGCAGGAGCAGGGCGACGGTCGCCACCGTGCACGCCACGAGCACGGGCATTCCGCCGGGAACCCTGAACGGCCGCGGCACGTTGGGGTATTTGCGGCGCAACACGAGCGCCGAGGGGAGGATCCCGATGTACGAGAGCAGGGTCAGGGAGAGGGTGAGCGCGAGCACCGCGCCGAAGTACTTGGCCGCGCTGCCCGACAGCTCGTGGGCGAGCACGCAGACGGCGGAGGAGATGGCGCCGGAGAGCAGATTGACGCGCACCGGGGTGCCGAACCGCGGGGAGAGAACGCCCAGCCAGCGCGGCGCCGCGCCGTCGTAGCCGGAGACGGCGAGCGCCCGGTCGCTGCCCATCAGCCAGGGGACGGCGCTGGTCAGCAGGGCGATGATGAACCCGCCCGCCGCGATGTCGGCAAGCACTCGACCGGCTCCGGTCAGGGTGACGGTGCCGTCCTGGGCGATGTGGCCGCCGTAGACGGTGAAGGCGGCGCGGATCGCGTCGAGGAAGCCGCTGAGCCCGCTGACGCTGCTGGTGGGCAGGACGACCAGGATGCCGAGCACGGGGAGCGCATACGAGGCGATCGCCACGGCACCGCTGCGGAGTATGCCGAAGGGAACGTCGCGCTGCGGGTCGTGCATCTCCTCGGCGGCCGAACTGGCCACGTCGAAGCCGACATAGTTGAACAGCAGCACGGGACCGAGCGCCAGGAAAACCGACCAGCTGGGCGCGAGGTCGCCGGCGGCGATGCCCTGCACACCGTGCTCGATGCCGTAGAGGACGACGCTGAAGGTGAAGAAGGCGAGCAGCACCATCCGTACGAGCGCGCCGAGCGACGGCACCCACTTGCCCAGCCTGAGAGAAAGGACGGCGGAGGCGACGCCGACCCAGATGAAGGCGAAGGTGAAGGTGTAGAAGCCGGCGCCGGTGAGCGGTTCGCCGTTCCGGTAGAAGCCCTCGACGGTGGCGACGGCCGTGACGGCCAGGGGGCCGCCCAACCAGACCGGGTTGGACACCCAGTAGAGGAAGTTGTTGACGGCGCCCGCGTAGTGGCCGAAGGCCATCCGCGTCCAGACGTACGGGCCGCCCTCCGCGGGGAAGGCGGCGCCCAGCTCGGCGGTGAGGAGGGCGGAGGGGATGTAGAAGAGGACGGCGAGGACGAGCAGCCAGGTGATGGCCTGCCCGCCGTACGAGGCGACGGATCCGACCGTGTCCAGGCCTACGAGAGTGCAGATCAGGAACAGGACGACATCCACACGGCCCAGCCCGCGGCGCAGTTTGGCGCGCTCTTCCGCTGCCGCCGCGGGCGGCGTATGGGAGGGGTCCTCGATGCCGCTCGGGGCAGCGCCCAGCGGGTCGACAAGCCGTCCGTCACCATGTTTTTCGGCCATTCCGGCGCTCCTTCGGCGTGGGGGTGTGCCGAAGATGGCAGTGACTGATGGTTCGATCAAGGCGTCGGACAGGATCACGGGCAAAGGTCCGCACCAATCCCGTCTCACCGCGCCTGAGGTGCCTGGGGAGTTGGGCGTGCCTCGTACATCGCCTCGATCTCCCGGGCGAAGGCCTCCTCCACCCGCCTGCGCCGGAGCTTGCGCGAGGGGGTGACCAGACCGCTCTCCTCGGTGAAAGGAGTCGAGAGGATCCGGAAGGTCCGGATCGACTCGGCCTTGGACACCAGGGTGTTGGCGGCCGTGATCGCCCTGCGCACCTCGGCTCGCAGATCCGGGTCGGCGGCCGGATCACTGGCGTGCACGGGCGGCTTGCCGCGCAGCGACAGCCAGTGCCGTACGGCCTCCAGGTCGAGGGTGACCAGCGCCGACACGTACGGCCGGTCGTTGCCGAGGACGATGCAGTGGTCCACCAGCGGGTGCTCCCGTACGCGCTCCTCCAAGCGCACGGGCGAGAGGTTCTTGCCGCTGGCGGTGACGATGATCTCCTTCTTGCGGCCGGTGATGGTGAGGTAGCCGTCCTCGTCGATGGAGCCGAGGTCGCCGGTGGCGAGCCAGCCGTCGCACAGCGCGGCCGCCGTGCCGTCGGGGTCGCCGAGGTAGCCGGAGAAGACGATGGGGCCGCGCAGCAGGATCTCGCCGTCCTCCGTGAGGCGCACGGCGGTTCCGGGTACGGGCGGGCCGACGGTGCCGTAGCGGACCCGGCCCGGCGGGTTGGCGGTGGCGGCCGCGGTGGTCTCCGTCAGGCCGTAGCCCTCGTAGATCGTCAGCCCGGCCCCGTCGTAGAAGAGGCCGAGCCGGCGGCTCATGGTCGAGCCGCCGCTGACGGCGTTGCGCACCCGGCCGCCGAGCGCGGCGCGGACCTTGCTGTAGACGACCCGGTCGAAGAAGCGGTGCCGCAACCTGAGCGCGGCGGTCGGCCCGGGCCCGGTGCCGAACGACCGGCGCTCGCGCGCCTCGGCGTAGCGCACCGCGGTCTCAACAGCCCGGTCGAACACGCCCAGGTTCCCGTCCTGTTCGGCCTTCGCGCGCGCGGCGGCGAAGACCTTCTCGAAGACATAGGGGACGGCGAGGACGAACGTGGGCCGGAAGGCGACGAAGTCGGGCAGCAGCGCAGTGGCCGACATCTCCGGCTGGTGGCCGAGCCGCACCCGGGCCCGCACGGCGCCGACCTCGACCATGCGGCCGAAGACGTGGGCGAGCGGGAGGAAGAGGAGCGTGGAGGGCTGTTCATGGTGGTGGGACGCGAAGATCGGCTGCCAGCGGGCGATGAGGTTGTCGCACTCGGCCATGAAGTTGGCGTGCGTGAGCACGCAGCCGCGGGGGGTGCCGGTGGTGCCGGAGGTGTAGATGACGGTGGCGACCGCGCCGGGCGTGACGGCGAGGCGGTGCCGGTGTACGACGCCGTCCGCGATCCGCTCGCCCGCGGCGCCCAACTCCTCGACGGTCCCGGCGTCGAGCTGCCAGACGCGGGCGAGCGCGGGCAGCCGGTCGACGACCGAGCCGA
>NZ_LIQY01000580.1 GCF_001418495.1 Streptomyces pathocidini
GAGGGTGGGCACAGCGTGGCCACCGGGCCGCAGGCGCGTACGAAACCTGCGCCACCGGCGGTGGCCGGCGCCGGAGCGGCCACGCTCCGAAACGGGTGGCGGTGCGTCGCCGAGTGCGGGCCGGGGACGCCCGGGCAGCCCCCCACCCCCCGGCGGGAGCCGACCGGCCGTCTGTCGCCGGGGCGGGCGCTCCCCCACACTGGTGACTGGGCCCCCGCCAAGGCGGCGGAGCCCCAGTCACCAGGGGGCGTGCCCGGGCCGGAGGCCACAGGGCAAGGGAGGCACGGCATGCGCATGTCGGTCGACCGATGGCAGCGACTGCTCGTCACCCCCTGGCAACGCGGCGCGATCGCCGCCGTCGCCGGGGCGCTGCCTTCGCTCGCGTTCCCGGAGCCGTCGCTGTGGTGGTTCGCCTACGTCGCCCTCGTACCGTGGCTCCTCCTCATGCGCTCGGCCCCGACCAGTCACGCAGCGGCCGCCGACGGCTGGCTGGGCGGGGCCGGTTTCATGTTCGCCGCGCACCACTGGCTCCTGCCGAATCTGCACGTTTTCACGTTCGTCCTGGCTCTGCTGCTGGGCGTGTTGTGGGCCCCTTGGGGTGTGCTGGTGCGGCGGCTGCTGGGCGGCGTGCCGAGCCGGCGGCGGGCGGCGGCCGCCCTGGTGCTGGTGCCGTCCGGCTGGGTCATGATCGAGCTGGTCAGGTCGTGGGAGTACCTGGGCGGACCGTGGGATCTGCTGGGCGCGAGCCAGTGGCAGGTCACGCCCGCGCTGCGGCTGGCCTCCCTCGGCGGGGTGTGGCTGGTGACGTTCCTGATCGTCGCCCTCAACACGGCGCTGGCCGTCCTGGTCGCCCTGCCCACCGCCCGTACCGCCGCGGTCGCGGGCGGGCTGACGGTCGCCGTCGCCGGGAGCGCCGCATGGGCCTGGGCGCCACTGCCGGACCAGGCGGGGAGCGTGCGGATCGCGGTCGTCCAGCCGGGGGTCCTGGGCGGCGGGCCCGACGGCAGGGCGCGGTTCGACCGGCAGGAGGAGCTGACCCGGCAGCTGGCCGGGCAGGACCTGGACCTGGTCGTCTGGGGCGAGAGCAGTGTCAGCGCCGATCTGGCCGGCCGCCCCGACCTGCGCGACCGGCTGGCGGCGGTCTCCCGCGAGGTGGGCGCCGATCTGCTGGTGAATGTGGACGCCCGGGCCGCCGACCGGTCCGGGATCCACAAGAGTTCGGTGCTGATCGGCCCCGAGGGCCCGATCGGGCCGCGCTACGACAAGATGCGGCTCGTGCCCTTCGGCGAGTACATACCGTTCCGCTCGGCCCTCGGCTGGGCCACCTCGGTCGGCGAGGCCGCGGCCGAGGACCGCAGGCGCGGCACGCGACAGGTCGTGATGGCCGTGCCGGGCGCGGGCGACCTGCGGATCGGCCCACTGGTGTGCTTCGAGTCGGCCTTCCCCGACATGAGCCGCCACCTGGTCCAGGACGGCGCCCAGGTACTCGTCGCGCAGTCGTCCACCGCCACGTTCCAGCAGAGCTGGGCGCCCGAGCAGCACGCCTCGCTCGCCGCGCTCCGCTCGGCCGAGACCTGGCGGCCCATGGTGCACGCGACGCTGACCGGGGTCAGTGCCGTGTACGGCCCGGGCGGCACGCCCGTCGGCGACCGGCTGTCCGCCGAGGCCTCGGCGGCCGCCGTCTACGACGTACCGCTCGGCGGTGGGACCAGCCCTTACGTCCGCCTCGGCGACTGGGTGCTGTACGGGTCGCTTGCCGCGCTCGCGGCCTACGCCGCCGTCGAGGGCGGCCGGTCGGTCAGGAGGCCTGCTCCAGGGACCGCAGCACCACCCGCTCACACAGCTCATGGGTCTCCAAGGCGTCCTCGGCGCTGAGCGGTTTGCCCACCCGTACGGCGTCGAGGAACGTCAGGACCGCCTGCTCGATGCCCCGCTGCCGGGCCACCGGCACCCAGTCGCCGCGCCGCCGTACGCTCGGCTGCCCCTTGTGGTCGATCACCTCGGCGAGGTTCACCACCTGGCGCTTGGTGTCCTGGCCGGACACCTCGAGGATCTCCTCGGTGGAACCGCTCATCCGGTTCATGACGCCGATGGCGGTGAAGCCGTGCCCGGAGAGCTGGAGCACTACGTGGTGCATCAGCCCGCCGCGGACCTTGGCCCGCACGTCCACGTGCTCCACGGTGCCGGGAACGAGGAAGCGCAGGGTGTCGACGACGTGGATGAAGTCGTCGAGCACGAGCGTGCGCGGGTCCTCGGCGAGCCCCACCCGGTTCTTCTGCAGCAGGATCAGGTCCCGCGGGTGCTCCAGGCACTGCGTGATGCCGGGCGCGTGGCGGCGGTTGAAGCCGACGGCGAGGCTGACTCCGCGCCCCTCTGCCAGCCGCACGAGGCGCTCGGACTCGGCGTACTCGTACGCGAGCGGCTTGTCGACGTAGGTCGGCACCCCGGCCTCCAGGAGCCGGGTGACGATCTCGGCGTGGGCGGCGGTGGCGGCGTGTACGAACGCCGCGTCCGGGGCGGCCGCGAGCAGGGAGTCGAGGCTCGTGTGGCACTGCTGCTCAGGGATGCGGTGAGCGGCTCCGAGCCGGCCGAGGGTGGCCGGGGTGCGGGTCTGGAGGTGCAGTTCCAGACCGGGTTGGCTGCCGAGGACCGGCAGGTAGGCCTTCTGCGCGATGTCGCCGAGCCCGATGACGCCGACCTTCACCTTCGCACTCTCCTCAGCTGTGGCTCGTGTCCCGGACACCGGCGGTCAGGTCCGGGGGCAGGCACCGCCCACCTTCCGTGCCCCGGCAGCATACGGGCGCTCCACTCGCCCGCCCTCCCGGCCGGAACAATTCGGTAGTCGGCCACCCCGCCCCCGGCGATGATGACCCCATGACGACGAACCCTGAGCGCACGATCCCGCCCACGACCGCCGGCGAGCGCGCCATGCTGGAGAGTTGGCTCGACTTCCACCGCGAGACCCTCGCCCGGAAGTGCGTCGGCCTCGACGACAAGCGACTCCGCGAAGCCTCGGCCCCGCCCTCCGCGCTCACCCTCCTCGGCCTCGTACGCCACATGGCCGAGGTCGAGCGCCACTGGTTCCGCAGGGTGTTGGCCGGCGAGCAGGAAGCCGGGCGGATCTACTACGACGAGGCGGACAAGGACGGGGACTTCCGCGTCTCCGAGTCCGACACCTGGGAAGAGGCCCACGCCACCTGGCAGGCCGAGATCGCCCGCGCCCGCGAGAACGCGGCGGGGCGCTCCCTGGACGACCTGTCAGCCGGCGGCCACCGGGACATCGAGAGCTTCAACCTCCGGTGGATCTACGTCCACATGATCGAGGAGTACGCGCGCCACAACGGCCACGCGGACCTCATCCGCGAGCGCATCGACGGCGCCACGGGCTTCTGACCGGCGGCCGCCAGGCGGACAGGGCCCCAACCCCGGCCTCCGCCACGGCAGTCACCCGCCCAGCTCGAGCTCCAGCCGGGCGATCTCGGCCCGGATCCCGTCCCCGTACTCGTCGTCCCCCAGCGCCCCGGCGCACGCGCGGGCCCGGGCCAGCTCGTGGCGTGCCGCGCCGGGGCGGCCCAGTTGGGCGTAGTCCGCCGCCAGGTTGAGGTGGAGGGAGGGGTAGAAGGCGCGCACCGCCAGGGACGCGTGGTGCGCGCCGACGCGGGCGTCGGTGAGACTGTCGGCGGCCTGGAGCGCCCGTACATCCCACTCCAGCTCCTCGGCCGGGTCGTCCTGGGTGTCCGCCATGTAGTGGGCGAGTGTGCAGCGGTGGAAGGGGTCGCCCTCCTCGCCGATCTCCGCCCACAAGGCGGCGAACCGGTTGCGGGCCTCCTCCCGGTCGCCGCCCCGGTGCAGCATCACCGCCTGGCCGATCCGGGTCATGACGGCGTCCTGGGACGCCGTCTCCTGTTGCCGCTCCTCCGCCACCGCCGCGCCTCCAGCGCTCCTCACCGCACAACCGCCACCTTTCGGACGCCTGCCCGAGACGCTAGCCCAGGTTCGGGATGCGCCAGTCGACCGGCGCGTGCCCCTGCGCCGCGATGGCCGCGTCGATCCGGGTGAAGGGGCGGCTGCCGAAGAACTTCTTCGCGGACAGCGGCGAGGGGTGGGCCCCCTCGACCACGGCGTGCCGCTCGGTGTCGATCAGCGGGAGCTTCTTGCGCGCGTAGTTCCCCCACAGCACGAAGACCGCCGGGTCGGGGCGCGAGGAGACGGCCCGGATGACCGCGTCCGTGAACTTCTCCCAGCCCTTGCCCTTGTGGGAGTTGGCCTCGCCGGACCGGACCGTGAGCACCGCGTTGAGCAGCAGCACGCCCTGCTCGGCCCACGGCATCAGATAGCCGTTGTCCGGCACCGGGTGCCCCAGTTCGTCCCGCAGCTCCTTGTAGATGTTCCGCAGCGAGGGCGGGGTCTTCACGCCGGGCCGGACCGAGAAGCACAGGCCGTGCCCCTGCCCCTCGCCGTGGTACGGGTCCTGTCCGAGGATCAGCACCTTCACCCGGTCGTACGGGGTGGCCTCAAGCGCCGCGAAGACCTCGCCCTCCGGTGGGTACACCGGACCGTTCGCCCGCTCCTTGGCCACGAACTCGGCGAGTTCCGTGAAGTAGGGCTTCGCCGGCTCGTCCCCCAGGACCCCGCGCCAGGACTCGGGCAGCATGACGGTCACGTTCAACAACCTCCGGTGTGTGCGCTCCGTGCGGTGGTGAGGGCCGGTGCGGCCCACTGCCACCGCACCGACTCCCACCGCAGAACCTACCGGCGGCCACTGACAACGGCGGTCCTGGGCGGGAGCGGCGGCCGCCCCGGCCCAGGACCACCGGTCCTCGAAGCGCTCAGCCGACGCCGGCGTTCAGGAAGATCCCGCCGTCGACCACCAGCGTCTGGCCGGTGATCCACCCCGCGCGGTCGGACAGCAGGAACTCCGCCGCGCCTCCGATGTCCTCGGGCACCCCGAGCCGCGCCAGCGGGTAGGCGGCCGCGGCCTCCTCCTCGCGGCCCTCGTACAGCGCCTGCGCGAACTTGGTCTTGACGACGGCCGGGGCGATGGCGTTGACGCGCACGCCGGGGGCGAGTTCGTGGGCCAGCTGGAGGGTCAGGTTGACCATGGCGGCCTTGCTGACGCCGTACGCCCCGATGAAGGGCGAGGGCGCGATGCCCGCGACGGAGGCGATGTTGACGATCGCGCCGCCGTTGTCCTTCTGCCACGCCTTCCAGGTCTGCTGCGCGAAGCCGAGCGCGGAGACCACGTTGGTCTCGAAGACCTTGCGGGCCACGGCGAGGTCCAGCTCGGCGAGGGGCCCGAAGACCGGGTTCGTACCGGCGTTGTTGACGAGGTAGTCGACCCGGCCGAAGGCCTCCATGGCGCCGGCCACGGCCGCCTCCTGGTGGGCCTCGTCGTGGGCCTTGCCCGCGATGCCGACCGCCCGGTCCGCGCCGAGGCGCTCGACGGCCTCCTTCAGGGCGTCCTCGTTCCGCCCGGTGATCACGACCCGGTCGCCGCGGGCGACCAGCGCCTCCGCTATCCCGTAGCCGATGCCGCGACTCGCGCCGGTGACGAGCGCGACCTTGCCGCTGTCCTGAATCCGATCCCGATCCTGGGGCTGCGCCTGCGACCGGTCTCGGGGCCGGTCCTGGTGCGGTTGCTGTGCAGTCATGTCCCTGTCCGTTCCGGTCAGTTGAGCGGGCCGCCGGCCACGTACAGGACCTGCCCGGAGACGAACCCGGCGGCCTCACCCGTGAAGAACGCGATGGCGTTGGCGATGTCCTCCGGCCTGCCCACGCGCTGGACCGGGATCTGGGTGGCCGCCGCCGCCTGGAAGTCCTCGAAGTCCATGCCCACGCGCGCGGCGGTGGCCTCGGTCATGTCGGTGACGATGAAGCCGGGGGCGACGGAGTTGGCGGTGACGCCGAACTTGCCCAGCTCCTTGGCGAGGGTCTTGGTGAAGCCCTGCAGACCGGCCTTGGCCGCCGCGTAGTTGACCTGTCCTCGGTTGCCCAGCGCCGAGCTGCTGGACAGGTTGACGACCCGGCCGAACTGGGCGTCCACCATGTGCTTCTGGCACGCGCGCGTCATCAGGAACGCGCCGCGCAGGTGCACGTTCATGACGGTGTCCCAGTCGGAGTCGCTCATCTTGAAGAGCAGGTTGTCCCGCAGCACACCCGCGTTGTTGACGAGGATCGTGGGCGCGCCCAGCTCCTGGGCCACGCGCGCGACGGCGGCCTCGACCTGGGCGGCGTCGGAGACGTCGCAGCCGACGGCGAGGGCCTTGCCGCCCGCCGCGGTGATCTTCTCCACGGTGTCCTTGCAGGCCGCCTCATCGAGGTCGAGCACGGCGACCGCGCGGCCTTCCTCCGCCAGGCGTACGGCAGTGGCCGCGCCGATGCCTCGGGCCGCTCCCGTCACGATCGCGACGCGCTGCTCTGTGGTGGACATGCGGGTTCTCCTAGGCTCGGCTCGACTGCGTGCTCGGCTGTGTCCTCGACAGCGCGTGAGCAACCGCTTAGTAGGTCGTCGACAAGACGCTAGAAGCAGCGGCACCCGGTGTCAACGGCACCCCACCGCAAGGGCCCCACCCGCTGCAAGAGCCCGCCGCCGTACGGGATCCGGT
>NZ_LIQY01000581.1 GCF_001418495.1 Streptomyces pathocidini
GTACGCGGTGTGGCCGTCGCCCTCGTACGTCAGGAGGATGCCGGAGGAGAGCTGCTTGCCGAGGGCCTCGGCCCAGCGGTACGGGGTCGCCGGGTCGCGCGTGGTGCCGACCACGACGATCGGGGCCGCGCCCTTCGCCTCGATGCGGTTCGGCTTGCCGGTGGGCTTGATCGGCCAGTACGTGCAGTTCAGCGCGGCCCAGGCCAGGCCCGTACCGAAGACGGGGGAGGCCTTGCGGAAGGACGGCAGCGCCTTGCGCACGTCCTCGGGGCCGTTGAAGGCCGGGGGCAGGTCGAGGCAGTTGACGGCCGGGTTGGCGAACATCAGGTTCGCGTACGAGCCGTCCGGCTCGCGCTGGTAGTAGATGTCGGCCAGTTTCAGCAGGCCCGCGCCGTCACCGTCCATCGCCGACTGGAGGGCGCCGCGCAGCTCGCCCCAGGCGCCCTCGTCGTACATCGCCGAGATCACCGCCGTCGTGGCCAGCGACTCGCCCAGCTTCCGGCTCTCGCCCGTCCGCACCGGGTCCGCGTCCAGCTTCTTGAAGAAGTCCCCCAGGCGCCGGCCCGCGTCGCGCGCGCTGCCGCGTCCGAGCGGGCAGTCCTCGCGCCGTACGCAGTCCTCGGCGAAGGCCGTGAAGGCCGTCTCGAAGCCCGCGGTCTGGTCGCGGTTCATGGTCAGAGCCGGAAGGGAGGGGTCCATCGCACCGTCCAGAACGAGCCGCCCGGCCCGGCGCGGGTAGAGCCCGGCGTACGTGGCGCCGAGGAACGTGCCGTACGAGGCGCCCACGTAGTTCAGCTTCTCGTCCCCCAGCACCGCCCGCGCCACGTCCATGTCGCGGGCCGCTTCGATCGTCGAGACATGGCCGAGCACCTTGCCGGACCGCTCCTCGCACCCGGTCGCGAACTCCTTGAAGGCGGTGACCAGTTCGTCGGTCTCCTTCTGGTCGTCCGGGGTCTGGTCGACCTGTGTGTACGCGTCCATCTGCGAGTCGGACAGGCAGGTGACGGGCTCGCTGCGGGCCACGCCCCGCGGGTCGACGGCCGCGATGTCGTAGCGCGCGCGGACCGCCTCCGGGTAGCCGATTCCGGCGTAGCTCTGCAGGTAGCCGATCGCGGAACCGCCGGGTCCGCCAGGGTTGACCAGCAGCGAGCCGAGCCGCTTGCCCGGGCCGATCGCCTTCTTACGCGAGACGGCGAGTTTCACGTTGTCGCCGCCGGGCTTCTCGTAGTCCAGCGGGACCTCGATCGACGAGCACTCGAAGCCCTCGACGCCGCACGGGCGCCAGCTCGGCTTCTGGTCGTAGTACGGACGGAGGCCCTCCGGTACGGCTTCGGGCAGCGGCTGGAGGGGCTGGAGCGCCGCCTCCTGCGTCCGGGCCTGCGCGGCCCTGTCCTTGCTGGTGTGCGGCGAGGCGGAAGCGCTCGGGGACGAACTCCCGGAGGAGCAGCCGGACATGAGCACGCCCGCGACCGCGAGAACGATTCCGGTGGTGCGGAGCAGACGAGTGGTGTCCATGGCGCGTTCCCCTGGGTCCGTGCTGCGTGACACAGCGGCGGTGCGCGCCATGTCGGATGTTTCGGAGAGTATCCGTCCGAACACGCTCCATGCGCGGCGCGCCGTCCTCGTACGGGTGAGAGTGTCCCTTTACGTCGGGAGTACGGCCTGCTCGGGTCGGGTTCGGGCGGGTGCAGCGCGGGCGGATCGGAGGGCCCGCCGGGCTTGCACGGAGCGGTGATACGGAGGGCCCACCGGGCCGGTGCGGGGAGCCTGCCGGGCCGGTACGGAGCGGTGGTACGCCCTGGGGTTCAGCCCGCGCGGAGGGCCATCGTCATCGCCTCGACGGCGAGGAGCGGGGCGACGTTGGCGTCGAGCGCCTCGCGGCAGGCGCGGATCGCCTCGATCCGGCGCAGGGTCCGCTCGGAGGTGGAGTTCTCCGCGACGCGCCGCAGGGCGTCCTGGACCTCGGTGTTGGCGATCGCCACCGAGGAGCCCAACTGGAGGGCGAGGACGTCGCGGTAGAAGCCGGTGAGGTCGGTGAGGGCGAGATCCAGGGTGTCGCGCTGGGTGCGGGTGGCGCGCCGCTTCTGGCGGTCCTGGAGGTCCTTCATCACGCCGGCCATGCCGCGCGGCAGGCGGCCGCCGGTGCCGGCCGCGGCGCCGAGGGCCGCGCGCAGCTCCTCGGTCTCCTTCGCGTCGACCTCCTCCGCCACCTGCTTGGCGTCCTCCGCCGCCGCGTCGACGAGCTCCTGCGCAGCCTTCAGACAGCCGCCCACGTCATCGATCCGGAGCGGCAGCTTCAGCACGGTGGCGCGGCGCTCGCGCGCACGCTCATCGGTGGCCAGCCTCCGGGCCCGGTCGATGTGTCCCTGGGTCGCGCGGGCGGCGGACGCGGCGAGATCGGGCGCGATCCCGTCGCGCCGCACCAGCACGTCCACGACGGCGTCGACCGGCGGCGTACGCAGCGTCAGGTGGCGGCAGCGCGAGCGGATCGTCGGCAGTACGTCCTCGACGGACGGCGCGCACAGCAGCCACACCGTACGGGGAGCCGGCTCCTCGACCGCCTTGAGCAGCACGTTTCCCGCGCCCTCGGTGAGGCGGTCGGAGTCCTCCAGGACGATCACCTGCCAGCGGCCGTTGGCGGGGGAAAGCTGGGCGCGGCGTACGAGCTCGCGGGTCTCCTTGACGCCGATGGACAGGACGTCCGTCCTGACCACCTCCACGTCGGCGTGCGTGCCGACGAGCGCGGTGTGGCAGCCGTCGCAGAACCCGCAGCCCGGGGCGCCACCGAGCGCGCGGTCGGGGCTGACGCACTGCAGCGCGGCGGCGAAGGCGCGGGCGGCGGTGGAGCGGCCGGAGCCGGGGGGGCCGGTGAACAGCCAGGCGTGCGTCATCTTGGAGGCGGTGGGCTCGGGGGGCTCGCCCGGGGCGCCGCCCGCCGCCTCCAGTTCGGCCTCCGCGGTGACGATCGCGTCGGCGTCACGCGCGGCCGCCGCGAGCTGCGCCGTCACGCGCTCCTGACCGACCAGGTCATCCCAAACCGCCATAGCCTCCACCGTTCTGCGTCCCGCACGGTTCCCCCATTGTGGTGCAGGGGGCTGACAACCGAGCCCACCGGGCCCCGGTCCCGGGGCGACCGCCCCGGTCCCTAGGCAGCCGCTGACTCGGCACCGCCGGGCTCCACCGCCGTGGTTCCTCACCGCTGCGGCGGAAGGACTTATGGCTGCCACCGCAGCCATGGTCCCAGCCCCGCCGAGCTGCCCACCGGGCCACGGGCCGGCCACCGGTGCCCTTCCGAAGGACTGCGGCCAGCTCGGCGCGGCGGGCTGACCGCGGTGGCTGCTCACCGCGGTGACGGACAAATCCACCGCCGCTACGCGGCCATGCCCCGGCCCGGCGGCCATCCGTCGACCGAGCCACCGACGCCGATGCCGGCCCCCATGAGCCGAGGCCGGCTCGGCACCGCCGGGCTCCGC
>NZ_LIQY01000582.1 GCF_001418495.1 Streptomyces pathocidini
AGGCGCGGGCGCGCGCCGAGGAGCTGTGCCGGGTAGCGGCCGACCGTACGACCGACAGCGCGCTCGTCGCCGACCCGCGCGAGCAGCGCGCCCTGTGGCGCATCCGCGAGGACGCCTCCGGCACGGCCACCCGCCTGCCCGACGGCGGCGAGGCCTGGCCCGGCTGGGAGGACTGCGCGGTGCCGCCGGCCCAACTAGGCGCGTACCTGGGCGACTTCCGCGCGCTGCTCGCCGAGCACGGCCTGCGCGGCACCCCGTACGGGCACTTCGGCGACGGCTGCATCCACGTGCGGATCGACTTCGACCTGCTGAGCCCGGCGGGCGTACGCCGCTTCCGCGACTTCTCGGTCGACCTGGCCACCCTCGTCGTCGCGCACGGCGGGTCGCTCTCCGGCGAGCACGGGGACGGGCAGGCGCGCGCGGAGCTGCTTCCCCGGATGTACCGGACGGAACTCGTGGGCGTGTTCGAGGAGTTCAAGGACCTGTGGGACCCGGCGGGCGGCCTCAATCCCGGCATGCTCGCCCGCCCCCACCGCCTCGACGAGAACCTCCGCTTCGACCCGCTGCCGCGCTCCCCGGTGGACGTGGAGTTCGGCTATCCGCACGACGGCGGGGACTTCACGGCGGCGGTGCGGCGGTGCGTCGGCGTGGCCAAGTGCCGTACGGGGCCATCGGTGTTCGGCGGCGGCGCCGAGGTGATGTGCCCCTCGTACCGCGCCACGGGCGAGGAGCGGCACTCCACGCGCGGCCGCGCCAGGCTGCTGCACGAGATGCTGGCGGGTGAGGTCGTGACGGACGGCTGGCGCTCCGAGGAGGTGCGCGAGGCGCTGGACCTGTGCCTGAGCTGCAAGGGCTGCCGGAAGGACTGCCCGGTGGGGGTGGACATGGCCACGTACAAGGCCGAGTTCCTGCACCACCACTACGCGGGGCGCGTGCGCCCGGCGGCGCACTACGCGATGGGGTGGCTCCCGGTCTGGCTCCGGGCGGTGGCGGCGCTGCGGGCGGTGAGGGCGGTCAACGCGGCGGCGGGGATCGGCCCGTTGGCGTCGCTGGCCAAGAGGCTTGGCGGCATCGCCCCGGAACGAACCATCCCAAAGCTTGCGCCGGAGCCGTTCACGCGATGGTGGCGGGGCCGCCTCAGCGCGTCGGAGGCGGCCCCGCCACCATC
>NZ_LIQY01000583.1 GCF_001418495.1 Streptomyces pathocidini
CTCCGTCCGGAGGGCCCCCCACCGCCTCCTTGCGGAACGCCTGCCCGCGGCGCGGGCCGAACTGTCCTGCCCCAACTGCCCGGTTGCCCAGATCGCCAGCTCCTCGCGGCCTATTTTCGCGTTGTGGCGGATATCGACCGGGAAGGCGGGGTGGCGGAGGAAGTCGTGGATGTGCGCCGCCGGGGGGCCGGCGGCGGTGGCGAGGGAGCGGAGTTCCGGCAGCAGGCGCTGCCAGCCGGCCTCGTCCACGCCCGGGACGGTCTCCACGCACAGGACCGGGCGCTGCGCCCCCGGGGCGCCCACGCCCACCAGGGCCGTCCGGTTGACCAGCGGGTGCGCGGTGAACACGCCCTCGCAGCGCACGGTGTGCAGCTCCCCGTCCGCCGTGCGCACCCGCTGCGCCTTGCGCCCGCAGAACCACAGCCGGCCGGACCCGTCCAGATAGCCGAGGTCGCCGGTGCGGTGCCAGACCGCCGCCGCACCCCTGTCGACGATCTTGTGGTGGGCGTTGGCGGCCGGGGAGGCGTGGTAGCGGGTGCTCACCGCCTCGCCCGCGACCACGATCTCGCCGACCTCGCCCGGGCCCAGCCGCCGCAGCCCGTCCCAACTCGGCAGCGGCTCCTCGGTGACGGCAACGATCCGGACCTCCATCCCCGGCACTGGCCTGCCCACGCACGTCCCGTCTCCGCGCGCCCCGCGCTCCGCCGTCTCCCCCAGCAGCTCCGCGGACTCGATCGAGGAGATCGGCAGCGCCTCCGTCGCGCCGTACGTCACGTGCACCTCCGTCTTCTCGCCCAGCCCGGCGCGCAGCGCGGCGACGATGTCCGGGGCCACCGGGGCGCCGCCGGAGACCACGCTGCGCAGGGCGGGCAGGTCCGCGGGGTGCGCGGCCAGGTGGTCGCCGAGGGCGCGGAGGAGGGCGGGTGAGGCGAACATGGTCGTCACCTCGAACTCCGCCAACGCGCCCACCAGCGCCGCCGGATCGGCGCTCGCCACGCGCACGGGGTCGACCGGCGCCAGCACGAGCGTCGAGCCGAGGACGAGGTCGAGCATCCCGTAGAGGGGGAGCGTCACCAGTGAGACGTCCTCGCGGTCCCGCCCGTGCGCGGACGCGACCTGGCGGGCCATCGCGGCGGCCATCCGGTGGGTGTACTCGACCCCCTTGGCCGGGCCCGTACTGCCGGTGGTGAAGCCGATCATCAGCAGGTCCTCGCCCGAGGGCCGCTCGAAGTCCTCCGGCGCGGCGGCCTCCCGCAGCCCCGCCAGCGTGTGCCCGCCCCAGAACCAGCGGCGGCCGAGCGTCACATGGATACGGGTGCGGGCGAACGTGCGGCGGCTCAGCACCCGTACGGTGTGGGCCAGGGGCGGGCCGATGAAGGCCTCGGCGCCGACCGCGCGGTAGCAGTGCAGCATCCGCCGCACCCCCATGCCGGGGTCCACCACGACCGGCACGGCGCCGATGCGGAAGAGCGCGAAGACGAGGGCGAAGAGGTCGGGGCCCGGGCGGGCCATCAGGACGGTCTTCGTGCCCTTGGCGACCCCGATCCGCCGCAGGCCCGCCGCCAGCTCCTCGACCTGCAACTGGAGGGCGCCGTAGGTGAGTTCGCGGGGGTGGGCGCCGCCGCGCGGGTCGATGATCGCGGCCTTGTCGGGGAACGTACGGGCGTTGTACTCCAGGTGGTCGGCGAGGCCCGCCGGGCGGGAGTCCAGCGCGGTCGTCCGCGGCGTACCTGAGCCGGTCGAAGGATTCACCATGCTCCTCTCACCTGCCCTGCGGGCGGTAGACGGCGCAGGCGCCGCTGAGCCCGGCGCCGACGGAGACGAACAGCAACCGGTCGTAGGCGTCCGGCAGTCCGCCGTCCGCGCCGACCGCCCGCAGGTAGCCGAGGACCGGGGCGGCGGTGTGCGGCTCGCCGGGGCCGCCGGGCGACTCCGGCGCCAGCACGGCGGCCGGGTCGAGGCCGAGCCGCTCGGCCAGCTGTTCCCTGAAGCCGGGCGCGGCACGGGAGGTCACCACGAGCGTGCGGTCGAGGTCCAGGCCCTCCTCGCGGGCGTGGTCGGTGACCAGGCCGGTCGCGAGGTCGACCAGCCGCACGCCCCAGTCGGCGTCGCGGGTCACCGTGATGCGGCTCCGGCCCTCGCGGCCCATGGCGGCGGTGTCCAGGTAACCGGCAGTGCCTGCCCGCCCGTTGGCGTTGCGCTGCCGGACGCGGCCGAACCCGGCACCCGGTTCGGCCGAGCGCTCCAGCAGCAGGGCCGCGCCCAGGTCCGCGTACGGGTAGGCGGCGTCCCGCGTCGCGTCCCCGCAGGGATGGACGTCGGCAGCGGTGATCAGGACGCGATCGGTGGTGCCGGTGTGCAGCAGGCACTGGGCGACGTGCACGGCGCCCAGGACCCCGCAGGCGCCGTTCATCAGGTCGAAGGAGAAGCCGGCGGCGGGCGCGGGGCGGACGAGGTAGTCCAGGTTGATCCCGGCCGCCTTCTGCACCATTGCCGCCATGGCGGGCTCGAACAGGTTGGACTCGCGGTAGACGCCCACGTTGACCAGTACGCCGATGGAGTCCGGGGACACCCCGGCGGCGGCCGTGCAGTCCCGCGCGGCGCGGGCCGCCAGCCGTACGGGCGAGGGGTCGGGGTCGTGCGCCGGCGGAGTGGCGAGCGCGGCCGCGGTGATGACGGTGGTCACGGCGTCACACCCCCGCGCTGGTGATCGTCGCGGACAGGGCCCCGGCCACCACGCCCGAAGCGGCGGGCACCAGGAGGAACTTGGCGCCCCTGCGGGCCGTGCCCGCCCGCAGGTGCTGGTGCAGCGCCAGGAAGTGGGCGGTGGTGGCGGTGTTGCCGAACTCCTCCACCACCGCGAGGGATTCCGGCATGGGCGTGCCGAACTCGGCCTCACCGGTGCGGTTGACGAACGCGATGAACCGGGTTCCCACTTGGTGCTGGACGATGTAGTCGAACTCCTCCTGCTCGAAGGTCCGGCCGAGCTTCGCCAGCAGGTCGCCGTGGAAGGCCGGCCACAGCCGGAGCCGGTCCTCGCGGTGCATCTTCCGGTTGTCCGTGTAGAGCGCGATCCCCTGGGTGCGGTCGCTGGGCATGCCCAGGCACAGGTCGGAGTGTTCGGAGCAGGTCATCAGCTCGATGTAGTGGATCCGGTCGGCCGCGTCGGCCGACTCGTCCAGCAGGACCGCCACCCCCGAGTCGCCCACGGACAGCGAGGCGAACTGCGGGTCGTAGGAGTCGGTGATCTCGGCGGCGGCCGTCTCCGCGACCTTGGTGGCCTGCTCGCCGCTCACCACCAGGCCGTTGCGCACGACGCCCGCGCGGATCATCCGGTCCAGCACGTAGACGCCCGTCATCATCCCGGCGCACGCGTTGGACACGTCGAAGGTGATCGCGGCGTGCGCGCCCAGCTCGCCCGCGAGCATCGTGGCGAGGGACGGCTCGAAGTGGAAGCGGTCCCGGTTCTTGAACCGGGTGATGGACGAGGAGACGACCACGTCGAGTTCGCCGGCCTCGTAGCGGGAGTTGGCCAGGCAGTCGCGTGCCGCCTTCAGCGCCAGCCCGTACGAGTCCTCGCCCGCCTCCGGCCGCCGGTCGTACACCCGGCGCTCCCGCACCCCCGTGATGCGCTCCAGCTCCAGGCCCGGCACGCCGGCCACGCGGTCGACCAGGGCCGAGGTCGGCAGCACATGGGGAGGCAGATAGGCCCCCAGGGACTCGAAGCGGCTGCTGCGCGTGTCGGGGGCGGGGGCTGCGGCGCCGCTGGGCGCGGCGGTGATCGTCTCTTCTCGGGGCATGGGGCCCGAAGTTACTCGCCCGTAGATATCGCCATATCCATTTTGGTCACGATATGTCGAGCTGAGTGGGGTCATCGCCCGTCTGCGGCCTGGGGCGATGAACTCCCGGCGGGGGTCGGAGGAATGGCGAGAAGCCGCTGGCGGGCGGCGGGCGGCGTCCAGATGCCGGACGGCTGCGCCGCGGGGTCCGGCATCGGGCGGCTGCGCCGCCGGGGGCCGGCTTCGGACAGCTACGCCGCCGGGGTCTGGCTGTAGAGGGCCACCGCCTGGACCCGGTTGCTGACGCCGAGCTTGCGCAGGATCGTGCTGACGTGGCCCTTGACGGTCGTCGGGCTCAGGTAGAGGGAGTGGGCGATCTGCTGGTTCGTCAGGCCTTCCGCGAGGAGGCCCATCACCTCGGTCTCCCTCGGTGACAGCGGCCAACTCCTCTGGGGCGGTACGAGATCGGCGACGGTTCTGCGGCCGGCCGCCGGGGCCCGTACACAACTCCCGGCGGCCACCAGCAGTACGGCTGCCGCGAGTTCGGCCGCCGCGAGATCCCTGGCCAGGATTCCGCGCGCGCCCGCCTTCAGGGCGGCGGTGATGGCTTCGTGGTCGCCGGTGTCGGCGAACACGGCCAGCGGCGCGGCCCGCGCCCAACGGCCGAGCGCGGCCGGGCCCTTGGCGTCGGCCGAGTCGAGCAGGATCGCGTCCGGCGGGCCGTGGAGGGCCGGGATCGCGTCGGGCCGGAGGGTGTCCAGCACGGCCAGGTCGAAACCCTCCGCGCCGGCCAGCCGGTGTTGCGTACGCGTACGCAGGCGTGGGTCGCCGATCGCGATCACGGCCCGAATCACGGGTCCCCCCGGGCTTGTTCACCGAACTCGAGTAGTTGCGAGGATCATAGGTGGATGATCACGAATAACTCCAGAGTGACCGATTGAAGCTCTCTGTTGGCGCATTTCCGTTTTCGGGCGGTCCGAGTGGAGGGGGTCGCCTGGCGGGTACCGATCCGCCTCCGCCCTCCGTCAAGATCGTCCACGGCCTCAAGGGTTCGTGCGGACGGCACATGGGCTCAGGTGGACAGCGCAGTGCCTCCCCCCGCGGCGACGCTCCGACACGGGATCCCCCGCACCCACCCTTGGGGCCGCCACGAAAGACGCCCACGTGTGATCAGCCAGCGGCGCGTACAGCCATTGGCACGTATCAAGAGTGGAGTCAGCGGAGTCATGAGCAGTTCACTTCCCGGAAGGCCACCGGCCTCGCCTTCGCGGGCATCGGCGTGATGTACATCGCCGGCATGTTCGGCCTCTCCAGCTCTGTGGCGACGCAGCTCGTCAACGCGGTCGGCGTCGGCGGCCTGGTGCTGGCCGCCGCCATGACCCTGCTGTCCGGCGGTACAGCCGGCACGGTCGTCGCCACGGCCAAGCGGGCCATCAGCAAGTGGGGCAAGTCCGTCGCCATTTCACCTCACTGGGCCTCCTGAGGGGACACTGACCTGACGGCCGCGCCCCTCAGCCAGCCAGCCACTTCCGGCAGTTCTCCACGCAACCTCCTTGCTCCGGCGTCGAGCGCGTGGCTCACCACCCCGTGAACAGAAGGTGATTGATGAGGAGGGCCAGGATGGCCTGGGCTGTCAGCCAGGGGCGGTGGGTGGATCTTGGGAGGAGGGCCGTGCCGGGGAGGAGCCAGAGAGCGAAGGGGAGCCAGATGCGTTCGGTCTCCGCCTTGCTCATGCCCGACAGGTCGGCGATCGCGACCGTGAGGAGGGCGGTCAGGGTCAGGAGGACGAGGCGGCTCGACGGGGAGGGCGGGGCGGTACACGAAGCCAGTCCGCGTACCGCCTCCTGCCCCGTACCGGGTGCCAGTTCACGTACCGCCTCTCGCCCGGCGCCCACCGCACGCCTGAGCCCCGCCACCGTGGCGAAGCCGATGACGGCGACCGTGCAGGCGAGGTTCGCCCAGATCCAGTACGCGTACGGGCGGACGGCTGCGGCGCCCTGGTAGTAGCGCTCGACCAAGAGGTGGTATGCCTCCCACCAGTTGAAGCCGGTCACCGTGAAGGCGATCGGTACGACCAGCGCGCCGGCCAGCAGGAGCGGGAGCGGGCGGGACGTCCTCGTGACGAGCATTACCCCGGCCGCCATGACGGCGAACAGGGTCAGCCCGTACGAGAGGTAGCAGAGGAGGCCGAACAGCAGGCCCGAGCCGAACGCCGCCGCGGCGGGCCAGCGGGCCCTGCGGGTCGTGGCCAAGGCGAGGAGGGCGATCGACCAGGCGGCGACCGCGGTGAAGTAGCCGTCGGCGGAGGCACCGATCCAGACCGCGGCCGGTGCCAGGACGAGGAACGGCGCGGCTGCGCGGGCGATCCGCTCGCCGGTCAGCGCCCGTAGCGTGACGAGGACCGCGGCCGCCGCCGAGCCGCCGAGGACCACGCACCACATCCCGGCCCAGCCGCCCCCGCCCAGCCCGATGCGGTCGAGTCCGACGAACGTGAGGACGGCGCCCGGTGGGTGCCCGGCGATGTGCGCGGGCCAGTGGTCGGGAGAGTTGATCAGGATGTGCTGGTTGAAGTCGCGCAACGTGGCCCCGACGTCGTCGAACCGGTCGATGACCTGGAGGTACTCGTACCGGGTGGTGAGGCGGCGCGCGATGCCGCGGTACCAGCCGTCGACCAGGGCCAGCGAGAGGATCCACGCCAGGGACGCCGCCCACGCGCCGAACACCAGCGCGCGCCAGGGCAGTCGGACCGCGAGCCCGGGGCCGTACGCGATCACGGCGGCGGCGACCGCCAGTGCCGCCGGGGTGCCGGGGCCGAGGTGGGGCTCCCACCACGCGTACAGCGGCGGCCAGCCGACGTGCAGGCTGCCGTCGGCGTGCTCGAGGGCCCGGCCGACGAGCACGGCGGCGAGCAGGAGGGCGGCGGCTCCGGCCACGGCGGCCAGATCGCGGCGGCGGCCCGTGCGCTCCTCGTCCGGGCGCAGCCCGTCGGCGCGTGGATCGGTCTTCACGCCAGCACGGTAGAGGGACGGTAGCTGCTTCGGGGACTTCGGCGGGGCGGCGTCATCGGACCGTCAGATTCCCCCCGGACCGTCAGGTCCTGGCCTGAGCCCGGGATCCTCGCCCGCCCGGATGCTCGCCGGGCCGCCGTGACGGGGCGGGCTACGGCCGAGCGGTGGACGTCAGGGTTTCGTCACAGGCCGTACGGCTCCCGCGGCCCCCCGCGCGACATACCGTCGGAGCATGGGCGACGGACAGCACACCACACCCCCCTCCCTCCCCTCCTCCCCCGGGTTCTGGCGCAGCCCGGTGCGGGGGGTTCGGTTCACGGCGGTGCTCGGCGTGGTCCTGCTGGGCGGGATCACACTGCTGTTCGTCACCGGCCTGGTCTCGTACGCCGCGTACAACCCGGGCCTGGCGCCGGTCAACGACAAGACGCCAGGCCGGGGTTGGCTGGGCTTCTACCTCTTCGACTGGCCGACCGACCCGCACTGGCTCTACCGCCTCACCCAAGGAGTGCACGTCACCCTCGGCATCGCCCTGATCCCGGTCCTGCTGGCGAAGCTGTGGTCGGTGGTGCCGAGGTTGTTCGCGCTGCCCCCGGCGCGCTCCCTCGGCCACGCGTTGGAGCGCCTCTCGCTGCTGCTGCTCGTGGGCGGGGCGCTGTTCGAGTTCGTCACCGGGGTGCTCGACATCCAGCTGGAGTACGTCTTCCCCGGCTCCTTCTACCCCCTCCACTTCTACGGGGCATGGGTGTTCCTCGCCGCGTTCCTCGCGCATGTGGGGCTGCGGTTGCCGCAGGCGGTACGAGTGTTGCGCGAGCGGCGGTCGGAGCGGCGGGGAGAGCCCGCGGGGGACGGGCTGGACTCCCCCGACCCTGCCCCGCCAACCCTCTCCCGCCGCGGAGCGCTCGGCATGGTCGGCGCCGGGTCGCTGCTCCTGCTGGCGACGACGGTGGGGCAGAGCATCGAGCCGCTGCGCGCCACCGCCCTGCTCGCCCCGCACGGCGGCGGCGACCCCGGGGAGGGGCCGAACGGCTTCCAGA
>NZ_LIQY01000584.1 GCF_001418495.1 Streptomyces pathocidini
CAGCGGCACGGCGAGCAGCAGCAGGTCCAGCCGCCCGTGCGCGAGCCCGTCCAGCAGCGAGGCGGTCTGCTCCTCGTGGACCTGGAGGTCCAGCTCGGGGTAGCGCTGGTGGACCGTGCGCAACACGGTCGGCAGCAGATACGGCGCCACGGTCGGGATCACCCCCAGCCGCAGCACCCCCGTGAACGGCGCCCGCGCCGCCTCCGCCTCCTCCATCAGCTCCCCGACGGCTTCCAGCACCGTACGGGCGCGGGCCGCCAGCCGCTCTCCCGCCGGGCTGAGCAGCACTTTCCGCGTCGTACGCTCCAGGAGCCGCACTCCCAGGACCTCTTCCAGCGCGGAGACGGCGCCGGAGAGCGCGGGCTGGCTCATCCCGATCGCGGCGGCCGCGTCCCGGAAGTGCAGGTGCTCCGCGACGGCGGCGAACGCTCTCAGTTGGGCCAGGCTCGGCTGGCGTACGGTTCCTCGGCCACTTGCCACTGATAACCACCTCCGATCAACATCAACAAGTCTACCGATTTCTGCGATCAATCGAGCCTGTGGCAGGGTGACCACCGTCCAACCCCTCACGGAAGACCCCACAAGGGACTTCCGTCGCAAAAGGAGAGCGCGTGCTCACTGTCGGTGACAAGTTCCCCGAGTACGACCTGACCGCCTGTGTCTCGCTGGAGAGCGGCAAGGAGTTCGACCAGATCAACCACAAGTCCTACGAGGGCAAGTGGCGCGTCGTCTTCTTCTGGCCCAAGGACTTCACCTTCGTGTGCCCGACCGAGATCGCCGCGTTCGGCAAGCTGAACGACGAGTTCGCCGACCGCGACGCCCAGCTCCTCGGTGTCTCCGGCGACTCCGAGTTCGTCCACCACGCCTGGCGCAAGGACCACGCCGACCTGCGTGACCTGCCCTTCCCGATGCTCGCCGACTCCAAGCACGAGCTCATGAGCGACTGCGGCGTCGAGGGCGAGGACGGCTTCGCGCAGCGCGCCGTCTTCATCGTTGACCCCAACAACGAGATCCAGTTCGTCATGGTGACCGCCGGTTCCGTCGGCCGTAACCCCAAGGAGGTCCTGCGGGTCCTGGACGCCCTGCAGACCGACGAGCTGTGCCCCTGCAACTGGAGCAAGGGCGAGGACACCCTCGACCCGGTCAAGCTCCTCTCGGGCGAGTGATCTGACATGGCCCTGGACGAGCTGAAGTCCGCCCTCCCGGACTACGCCAAGGACCTGAAGCTGAACCTCGGTTCGGTCATCGGCAACTCCGACCTGCCGCAGCAGCAGCTGTGGGGCACGGTGCTGGCCTGCGCCATCGCCTCCCGCTCGCCGCGCGTGCTCAAGGAGCTGGAGCCGGAGGCCAAGGCCAAGCTGACGCCGGAGGCGTACACCGCCGCCAAGTCCGCCGCCGCCGTCATGGCGATGAACAACGTCTACTACCGCACCCGGCACCTGCTGTCGGACCCGGAGTACGGCACTCTGCGCGCGGGCCTGCGGATGAACGTCATCGGCAACCCGGGTGTCGAGAAGGTCGACTTCGAGCTGTGGTCGCTCGCCGTCTCCGCCATCAACGGCTGCGGCATGTGCCTGGACTCGCACGAGCAGGTGCTCCGCAAGGCGGGTGTGGACCGCGAGACGATCCAGGAAGCCTTCAAGATCGCCTCCGTCCTCCAGGCGGTCGGCGCCACGCTGGACGCCGAGGCGGTCCTGGCCGAGTAACCGGCCTGCCGCGGGCACATACAGGGAAGGGGCCTCTTCGACCGAGTCGGTCGAAGAGGCCCCTTTCACGCCGTGCCCCTTTCACGCCGTGCCGCCGTGGAGCGGGCCCTCAGAGGTGCGGTACGTGGCCGACCGCAGCGGCGGAGGCCCCGTACCGCCGACCACCACCCGCCGAGGCGGCGACGAGAGGCGCCCGAATCCGAGCGGGGAGCTCAGGGAAGCGCGGGTGGGGGCTCCGCCGGGGCAGGGCGGGCGGCGGTCTCCAACTGCTGTGCCGCCTCCGACTGTTCCGGGGTGCGCAGGTCGCGCTCCACCGCGTACGCCCGGAGCGAGCCGACCACCGTGTTCGTGACCGCCACCAGCGGTACGGCCACTACCGCGCCGCCGATGCCGGCGACCAGGCCGCCCGCGGCGACCGAGAGGACGACAGCCAGCGGGTGGACGCGGACCGCGCGGCCGAGGATGAACGGCTGGAGCACATGGCCCTCGATCTGCTGCACCAGCAGCACGACGAGCAGCACCATCAGCGCCGTGAACACGCCCTGCGTCACCAGCGCGACGATGACCGCCAGCGCGCCGGAGAGGACCGCGCCGACCAGCGGGATGAAGGCGAACAGGAAGATGAAGACAGCCAGCGGCACCGCCATCGGCACGTCGAGGAGGTATATCCCCAGACCGATGAACGTGGCGTCGATGAGGGCCACGATGACCGTGCCGCGCACGTAGCCGGTGAGGGTGCGCCAGGCGCGCGGGCCCGCGCCCGCGACGCCGGGGCGGGCCGCGGCCGGGACCAGCTTGAGCGTCCACTCCCAGATCCGCCGGCCGTCGTAGAGCAGGAAGAGCGTGGAGAACATCGCGAGGAGGATGCCGGAGAGCATCTCGAAGACCACGGTGACGCCCTGCAGGCCCGCCGAGGTGATCTCCTCGGTGTTGGAGCCCACCGCGTCCCGCAGCGTCTTGGTGATGTCCTTGATCTGGTCCTCGGTGACGTGGAACGGGCTCTCCAGCAGCCAGCGCTGGAGCTCGTCGATGCCGTCCTGGACGCGCTCGGCGAGGTTGTCCAGGTTCTCCATGACCTGCCAGACCACGAACCAGCCCACCAGGCCCATGATGACGAAGCCGGTGATGAAGGTCAGCGCCGTGGCCAGGCCGTGCGGCAGGCCGACCCGGCGCAGCCGGGCGACGGTCGGCTGGAGCAGCGCGGTGATGAGCAGGCCCGCGACGAAGGCGAGGACGACGAGCTGTACGGCGCTGATGATGCGCATCAGCACGTACAGCGTCCCGGCGAGGACCAGCAGCCGCCAGCCGACCTCGGCCGCGACCCGTACGCCCCAGGGCACCGCGGCGGCCGGCTCGGGGCGGGCGGCGACGGCGGGGGCGTAGCTG
>NZ_LIQY01000585.1 GCF_001418495.1 Streptomyces pathocidini
GCCCACCGACAGCGTGCCGGAGACCGGGTCGACCGGGGCCTCCTTCTCCGGCGGGACGCTGGCGCAGGGGGCGGTGCACTCGGTGAGCCCGTAGCCGTTGCGGATGTACGGGCCGAAACCCGCGCGGAACTTCTCCACCAGCGCGGGCGGCAGCGGCGCCCCGCCCGAGGAGATCATCCGGAAGGAGGCGAAGTGGCCGGGGGTGCAGGCCGGGTGGGCGGCCAGGGCCATGAAGGCGGTGGACGGGCCGACGGTGTAGGCGGGGCGGTGCTCGGCGAACGCGTCGAGCACGACGCCCGCCTCGAAGCGGTGGGCCAGGGCGAGCGTGCCGGTGCCCACGACACAGGCCGACAGCTCGCACACCATGCCGGTGATGTGGAAGAGCGGGGCGAGCGCAAAGTACGTGCTGCCCTCGGGCAGTCCGAGGCCGGTGCGCTGCCGCTCGGCGTTGTACGCGATGTTGGCGTGGGTGTTCATCGCGCCCTTGGGCGTGCCGCTGGTGCCAGAGGTGTAGCTGATCAACGCGATGTCGTCCGGGCCGAGTTCGCGGTCCTCCGGCGCAGGCGCGCCCCGGCGGGCGACGGTCAGCAGGTCCTCGGTGCCCTCGGGCGCGGGGAGGCGCCCACCGCGCAGCACGCGCTCGTCGTTCCGGGTCTGGAGGTCGAAGTCGCTGGTGGTGAGGGCGATGCGAACCGGGGAGCCGACGGCGGTGTCGCGTAGATACGCCTCCCAGGCGCGGTCCGCGCAGACCAGCGCGGCCACTTCGGCGTCGGCCAGGACGTGTGCGACCTCCCGGTCCTTGTACATCGGGTTGACGGGGACGACCGTGCCGCCCGCCTTCCACGCGCCGAGCAGCGCCAGCACGAACTGCGGGACGTTCTGCAGGACGACCGCGAGCCGGTCGCCGTGCGCGAAGCCGCGCTCGGCGAGGTGGCCGGCGAGGGCGTCGGACAGCTCGTCGGCCTCGCGGTAGCTCAGCCGCCCGTCGAAGTACGCGATCGCGGTGCGGTCGGGGGCGCGGCGGGCCGCGTCACGGAAGGCGTGCAGGACGGTGACGGGCGGGTGGACGGGGGCGCGCTGCGCGTCGGAGAGCTGGGCGAGCCAGGGCTGCGCGGCGTAGATCGAGGCGCCGCCGGGGCCCGCGGTGCGCGGAAGGCCGGAGGCTCGCGGGAGGTCCGCGGTGCTCGGGATATCCGAGGTGCTCACCGGATCGGGGGCGCCTACCGGGCCCGAGGGGGTGCTCACTTGATCCGAGGTGCCCACTTGGTCCGAGGTGCTCACTGGGCCGCCTCCCACTTCTGCTGGAGGTGGTTCATGTTGGTGAGCCAGGTGTCGGGTTCGGTGGCGCGGGCCGCGTAGTAGGCGCCGGCCTCGGGGTGCGGGAGGATCAGGAAGCGGTCCTCGGCCATCCCGGCGAAGAGCGCGTCCGCGACCTGCTCGGGCTCGATGGCGTTCGGCGCCAGGAGGAGTTCGCCCGCGCTGCCGGCGGCGCGCAGCATCTCCGTACGGACGCCCTGCGGGCAGATCGCGTGTACGTGGATGCCGCGGTGGCGGTACGTCAGGGACAGCCACTCGGCGAAGGCGAGCGCGCCGTGCTTGGTGACGCTGTACGGGGCCGCGCCGATCATGGAGAGCAGGCCGGCGGCGGAGACGGTGGAGACGAAGCGGCCATGGCCGCGCTCCAGCCAGCCAGGGAGGAGTTCGCGGGCGGCGCGGACGTGGGCCATGACGTTGACGTCCCAGGCCGCGGCCCACACGTCCTCGTCCGCGTCGGGACCGCCGCCGGAGCCGAGGCCCGCGTTGGCGCAGTAGACGTCGACGGACCCGCCGAGGGCGGTGCGGGCTTCGGCCACGACGGTGGAAGCGTCGCCCGGGAGGGGGATGGCGCCGATCTCCTCGGCGACGGCCTCGGCCTTGGCGGGGTCCAGGTCGTTGACGACCACCCGGGCGCCTTCTGCGGCGAACCGCCGGGCGAGGGCGGCCCCGATGCCCCCGCCGGCTCCGGTGACGACGACTCCGGCGTCGTGCAGCGTCTTCCCCACGCTCGCGGCTCCTTCGACTCGACCGACTCGACTCTGCGCCAGACTAACCAGTCGGTATGTGACCCGTGAAGCCCACTGGCTCCGCCGGGTTGCTCGCGCGGGGGCGGCGCCGTTCCGGTGTGGGGCCGAACCACCGCCCGCCGACACAGCACGCTGCAACCCACCACGTGGCGAACTGTGTCCGGGTCGTTTCGTTGGGTGGCGTCGGCCGTTAGCGTGCGGGCATGTTGAGATCTCTGGAGTCGAAGGTGTCCAGGCGAGGTCTGATCGCCGCTACCGCCGGCACGATGGCGGCCGGAACCGCCGGAATGGCCACGGCCGCCCCGGCAGGGGCTCCCACGGGGGCCCCGCCCCAAGGGCGGGTTCGGATCGGGTTTGAGCGGATGGTTGCCGATGGGTATCGGGTGCTGGGTGGGCGGCGCGTGGGCGTTGTGACGAATCCGACCGGTGTCACCGCCGGCGTCCGCCACATCGTGGATGTGATGCACGCCGACGACCGGGTGAACCTGACCGCCGTCTTCGGCCCGGAGCACGGCTTCCGGGGCACGGCGCAGGCGGGCGGGTCCGAGGGGCGTACCGAGGACCCGGCCACCGGACTGCCGGTCTACGACACGTACCTCAAGAGTGGCCAGGCTCTGGTCGACATCTTCCGGGAGTCCGGTGTCGACACGGTCGTCTTCGACATCCAGGACGCGGGCGCGCGGTTCTACACGTACATCTGGACGCTGTACGACTGCATGGTCGCGGCGGCGGTCACCGGCAAGCGGTTCGTCGTGCTCGACCGGCCCAACCCCGCCGGCGGGCGCGGCGCTTACGGGCCCGTGCTGGACAAGGCGTACGCGACGTTCGTCGGGCGCGAGCCGATCGCGCAGGCGCACGGCATGACGGTCGCGGAGCTCGCCCGGCTCTACAACGGCGAGTTCGTGAAGAAGGCCGCGGGCCGGGCGGTCGAGCTGGAGACCGTCGAGATGTCAGGCTGGCGCCGCGGCGACTTCTTCGACGGGACCGGCCTGCCGTGGGTGCCGCCGAGCCCCAACATGCCCACCCCGGACACCGCCCTCGTCTACTCCGGCACCTGCCTCTTCGAGGGCACGAACCTGTCCGAGGGGCGCGGCACCACCCGCCCGTTCGAACTGCTGGGCGCGGAGGGCGTCGACCGCCGGTGGGCGGAGGCGGCGAACGCGCTGGAGCTGCCCGGGGTCCGCTTCCGCGAGGCGTACTTCGCGCCCACCTTCTCCAAGTTCCAGGGCAGGACGATCGGCGGGGTCCAACTGCACGTCCACGACCGGGAGTCGTTCGACCCGGTGCGCACCGGCATCGGCCTGCTGGTGACCGCGAAGAAGGTGTGGAGCGGGTTCGCCTGGCGCGAGGACCACTGGATCGACAAGCTGACGGGCTCCGCCGGCGTACGCACCATGATCGACAAGGGGGCGGGGACGGACGAGGTGGTGGCCGCCTGGCAGGACGGGCTGGCGGCGTTCCGGGCCGTGCGGCGGCGGTATCTGCGGTACCGCTGATCCGCCCGGCCGCTGACCGCGGCCGTCGGGCGCGCCGTGCGCCTCCGCCCGCGCCGTGCGCCTCCCGCCCGCGTCGTGCGCCTCACTGCCGGGACCTCGGCCTCCGTGCTGAATCTCGGCCCCAGTACGGGAACTTCGGCCCCAGTGCCGGAACTTCCGCCTCGGGACCGGAACTCCGGGCTCGGCGCAAGAACTCCGGGCTCGGTGCCGGAATTTCGAGCTCAGTCCCGGACCTCGGCCTCAGTGCAGGAATTTGAGGCCCACGACGCCGGCGACGATCAGCACCAGGCAGACGACGCGGCCGGCCGTCACCGGGTCCCCGAGGGCGGCCATGCCGTACGCGGCCGTGCCGAGCGCGCCGATGCCGACCCACACCGCGTAGCCGGTGCCGACGGGGATGGTGCGCATCGCGTAGGCCAGGCCGCCCATGCTGAGGACGAGGGCGGTCCCGAAGAGGGCGCCGGGTTTGGGGCGGCTGAGACCGGCCGAGGCGGAGAGGGCGGCGGCCCAGACGGTTTCCAGGACTCCCGACAGTACGAGCACGGCCCAAGCCATGATCAAGACCTCCGTAGTAATCACCTGCGGTTACTACGTCGTCTTGTCCTGCCGGGTACGACGTGCCTCGTCCGGGACGGAGTGGCCATCCGGCCGGGGTTCCGCCGTTTTCGACCGTAGCACGGTGTCGGCGTGGGGTCCGAGGCCTCGGGTTGCGGCCGGTTCGGCACCACCGGACAACACCACGGGGCGTCTTGCCGTCGCGGCGGAAGGGTTTCCGCGGCTGCGCCGCGGAGCGGTCGGGCGGGCACGCCGGGGCGGGCGGTACGCGGCCCGGCGCCGGGGGCCCGTACGGGGCGGCGGCCCGACACCGGGGTGCCCCTGCGGGGCGGCGGGCCGACACCGGGGTGCCCCTGCGGGGCGGCGGGCCGACACCGGGGTGCCCCTGCGGGGCGGCGGGCCGACGCCGCGTGCCCCTGCGGCGCGTCT
>NZ_LIQY01000586.1 GCF_001418495.1 Streptomyces pathocidini
AACCGCCACCCACCCCGCCGAGTTCCCCTTGTAATAGCCCGTGTCGATCTCGATCGCGCGGATCTCGGCCTGCTCCGCCAGCGCGTAGCGGACCCAGTCGTGCCCCTGGTCGCGGCGGCGGCGTGTCTCCCAGCCGTCGTCCATCTTGCGGGAGCGCCCCGGCTGGATGGTGTTGACCGGCGGGGAGTAGAAGCGGTCGGAGGCGTCCTGGGCCGCGCCGCCGTTCTCCAGCGCCACCAGATCGAAGGTGCCGAGCGCGGCGAGCCACGCCGGGTCGGGCACGGCCTCGCCGTGCACGCGCAGCCGAGCGATGCCGCCGTCGGGGTGCTGGTTGACGCGCAGGTGTGTGAATCGCTGCCGCACGTCCACCGCGAAGCCGTTCGCGGCGTGCCCGCCCACGGCCGTACGCGGCACAATCTCGGTCCACTTCACATCCGGGCCAAGCAGTTCCTCGGGCGCGGGCGATCCGGCCACGGCCGTGCCCTCGATGCTCACGGCCTGCGGGTAGTTCCCGCGGAAGTGGGCGGTGTCGACGACGATGCCGTGGATGACCCCGGGCGCCCCGAGCCGTACGAGCGCCCAGTCGTGGTCCTCGTCCGCCGGGTGCGGCCGGTCGGCTCCGGCGCCGCGGCGGCGCCGGGTCTCCCAGCCGTCCATGATCTTGCCCTTGTGGCCGAAGTGCTCGGGGTCGAAGACGGCGGCCTCGGGGATCAGCAGGTTCTCGCGCTCGGCGAAGAACTCGTCGTTGGCGGCGATGACGGACGCGCCCAGCCGCCGGTCGGCGAGGTCGGCGTGGTGGGTGAAGGGGAAGTCGGCGGTGCGGTAGTCGGCGTACGGGTCGCCGGCGCCGTACGGGCTGGCGTCGCCGGTGAAGCGGGGGATGCTCGCGGTCGCGTCCGTGGCGGTCTCCTTGCTGGGGACGTCCTGGCTCATGCTGTTCGCTGCCTCTCGATGAGTCGGCCGGTGGGCTCGGTGGGAGTGCCGTGGTCCGCGATCCGCCGCCCGCGCAGCCAGGTGGACCGTACGACGCCGTGCAGCGTGCGCCCGGCGTAGGCGGTGACCCGGTTGCGGTGGTGCAGCTCCGCGGGGTCCACGGTGAAGGTCTCGTCGGGGGCCAGGACCGCGAAGTCGGCGTCGCGGCCGGCTTCGATGGCGCCCTTGTGCCGCAGTCCGGCCAGCTCGGCCGGCGCGGTGGACATCCAGCGCGCCACGTCCTCGAGGCCGTGCCCGCGTCTGCGGGCCTCGGTCCAGACGGCGGGCAGGCCCAGTTGGAGAGAGGAGATGCCGCCCCAAGCCTCGGCGAAGTCGCCGGTGTCGAAACGCTTGAGGTCGGCGGTGGAGGGCGAGTGGTCGGAGACGACGCAGTCGATCACACCGTCGGCCAGCCCCTGCCAGAGCGCGTCCTGGTTGGCCGCCTCGCGGATGGGCGGGCAGCACTTGAACTCGGTGGCGCCGTCCGGGACTTCCTCGGCGGTCAGCGTCAGGTAGTGGGGGCAGGTCTCGACGGTCAGCCGTACGCCCTCCCGCCGGGCCTCGGCGATCAGCGGCAGGGCGTCGCCGGAGGACAGGTGGAGTACGTGCACGCGCGCGTCGAGCCGCTTGGCGAGGGCGATCAGGCCCTCAATGGCGGTGTCCTCGGCGGCGCGCGGCCGGGAGGCGAGGAAGTCGGCGTACCGACGGCCGGGGGTGCGGGGGGCGCTGTCGAGGCAGTGCGCGTCCTCGGCGTGGACGACGAGCAGTCCGCCGAAGCCGGCGATCTCGCCCATGGCCTCGGCGAGTTCGGCCGCGGAGAGGTTCGGGAACTCCTCCACCCCGGAGTGCACCAGGAAGCACTTGAAGCCGAAGACCCCGGCGTTGTGCAGGGGCTTGAGGTCCGCGGTGTTGCCGGGGATCACGCCGCCCCAGAAGCCGACGTCGATGTGGACCCGCCCGTCGGCGGCGCCGCGCTTGAGGTCGAGGTGCTCGACGGTGGTGGTCGGCGGGACGCTGTTGAGCGGCATGTCGACCAGGGTCGTGACGCCGCCGGCCGCCGCGGCGCGGGTGGCGGAGNNGTCCTCGCGGCGCACGGCCGATTGGCCCGCGTCGCGCGTCTCGCCCGCCTGAGGCGTCCCGTACGCCTCATATGCCTCGTACGGGAGCACGGCGGCGATGCTGCCGTCCGCGACGGCGACTGTCGCGGCGCGCGTCCCCTCCGGGGTGATGACGCGCGTCGAGCGCAGGAGCAGGTCAGCTCGTTCCGCCTCCGCAGACTGTGACACCCGAGCCCCTCTCCACGATCCACGACGAAATTTCAACGTTCTGTTGAAACGGAGTCTTCACTCCCCCCCTGGCACCCGTCAACCCCTCCCCGCCATCCGCCTCCACCCGAGAATTTCCATCCACCGATATCACATTTCCACTTGCCGGACTATGAGGACGCCCCGGTAAGCTGCCCTTTTGCCGTTCGTGCCGCTGCGTCCGCACCAGGCGTGGCCGCGCCCTCCTGCCTCGCACTGAATGCGCCGTTCCGCCGTCCCACGCCAGCCCCACCGCCGCCAAGCCCGCCGCCTCCGGCGGCGT